>JAEWJV010000645.1 GCA_023386395.1 Bacteroidota bacterium | reverse complement strand
CAGGGAAACGTTAGAACAGGTATTAAGCGTAAAGAACAAAAAACCTTTCTGCACTTGCTGATGCCCTGGAAAAAAATTGATAAGGAAGAAAAGCTTGCTTATATAATAGAAGTAAATCCTGTAGATGATATTCGTGAATACCGTTTGCTGAAAACGAAAGATGGAAAATGGTTGCAGGAAGGCGAAGATAAATGGCTTTGCGAAGGTGATGGCAAACTGAACCTGCTTATTAAAAAAGCAATTGATGAATACGAAAGCAACATTCGTAAAACGGCTTAATAATAGTGCCTTAAGTGTTCTTTTCTCTTTTGTTTGGCGTACTATCAAACCCAGCAAACAATTATAATATTGCCAAACGTTTTTCTCAAACTCCGAAAAAACCGGGTTGGTATTTTCTGCACATAAAGTACAGCTTGTATTTAGGCAGGCATTTTGCCCTGCTTTTTACCTAAAGTTGTATATGCCTGAAGGCCCGTCTATATTACATATCAGGAATCAGCTGCTGCCATTCAAAAACAGAGTTGTTAAGAAAGCAGGCGGCTATGGACCAATGCCTGCCGGATGGATAAACGGAAAAAAATTACTCGATATTAAAACATGGGGAAAACATTTATTGCTGTTGTTTGCAAACGGAACGGTAAGGGTGCACCTGGGTTTATTTGGAGACATACTAATCAATGAACGTAAAAAAGTTAACCGTTCATTTTTTCTTGAATTTGCCAAGGATGAAATAAATGGCTATGTGGTGCGTGCAGAAAAGCTAAAGGCGCCTGCTTCGGAAGTGTATGATTGGCGCACCGATATTTTAAGTAAAGATTTTGATATGACCTATGTGAAAAAGCTGCTGAAAAAGCAAAACGGAAAAACTATCGGTGACGTATTGATGAACCAGGAAATTTTTACCGGCGTTGGCAATATTATCCGCAATGAGGTTTTGTATTTGGCGGGCATTCATCCGCAAAGTATTATTGGAAAAATACCGGCGGTAAAGATTACAGCACTTATTAAAGAAACAGTAAAATATGCAAAGCATTGGTATGACGTTATAGAAGGAGATAAACACCTGCATTTTTCCGTATATCGCCAGCAATATGCTGCTGATGGGAGCGAAGTAACCATGAAAATATTAAGTCGTTCAAAACGTAAAATATTTTTCAGTGAATACAGGCAGCGGTTATATGAGTGATGATATAGTAAGCTGACCTTACTGCACTAAAAACTGGCTGTGAATATAATCCACCACATCGCTGAAATTCTGTCGCTGGTTATATACATCAATCTGCCTGTCGGCGCCCGTTCCCTGCTCCAGCATTTTGTGTACATACTCAATAGCGTAGCGGCTGCCTAATTCATCCACCACATCATTTACAAAATCCAGCAATTCATAAATCAGCACACGTGTATTTACTTCCGATTCTTTACCAAAATCAATCAGGCTGCCATCAATACCATAGCGGCTGGCACGCCATTTATTTTCGTTCACCAAAGCGCGTTGATAAATGATAAAGTTGAGATTTTGCAATCGCAGTTTATACAGCTTGGCACAAATAGCCTGGAACAAAGCAGCAATGGCAATGGTTTCATTAATGGTCATGGGCACATCGCAGATCCTGAACTCAACTGTATTAAAAAATGGATGTACCCGTAAATCCCACCATATTTTTTTTGCGTTATCAATGCAGTTGGTTTTTATGAGGAGGTTTACATAATTATCATACGATTCTATGCTGTCGAAAAATTCAGGGATACCGGTTCGCGGAAATTTATCAAATACCTTGGTGCGATAAGATTTGTAACCTGTAATCCTTCCTTCCCAAAAAGGAGAATTCGTGCTTAACGCATATACGTGTGGCAAAAAATAACGTGCAGAATTAGCTATATGAATAGCCATTTTGCGGTCTTCCATTCCCACATGCACATGTAAACCGAAAATAAGATTGCTGCGGGCAGCTTCCTGCAGCTCATTCACTATCTGGCTGTAACGAACGTGATCGGTTATCAACTGCCTTTCCCAGTGGCTGAATGGGTGCGTGCCGGATGCGCCCATCCAAAAGCCATTGCTTTCGGCTATTTGTGAAATTACAGTGCGCAATGTGGTTACGTCGCGCTGGGCTTCTTCAATATCTTTGCAAATGTCGGTGCCCACTTCCACAACAGCCTGGTGCATTTCAGCCTTTACCTTATCCTTAAGCATTTTATGCCCTTCGTTTACAATCTTTTGTTCATGGCTTTTTAACTCCCTTGTTTCGGGATCAACAACCATGTATTCTTCTTCAATGCCAAGCGTAAAATGATTATAATTGATGTGTAGCATACAAGAATGTCCCCATCCCCTGAAGAGGAGTTTATAGTTTCGTGTTTAAGAAAATTGTTATAAAAAATTGAGATGATGATAGCATCATTCAATAGTTAAAAAATTCTTTTGCCCGCTTCATTAGCTCAGCGGGCAACATACTTACTTCTCTTTAGGGGATGGGTCTATAAGGTTTACTTTACCGGCGCTTCTTTTTACATACTCTCCCCAGGTAAGGTTATCTTTTCCTTCCTCGTTTGATTGCGCTTTTTCAATTGCATAATCAGCAGCCGTTTCTACCACCCATGCAAAATTTTCTTCACCCACACTATTCC
>JAEWJV010000381.1 GCA_023386395.1 Bacteroidota bacterium | reverse complement strand
TATAAGTTACCCGGCTTATGATGCCAGCCGCTGGAAACTGGCGGCTGAGGCGGCTAAAGCGGTTATCGATCTTGGTATTTACAGTTTAAATGTTGATAATAATACAAAGCCGGGTTATGGTTTTTATAACCTGTTTCAAAAACGCGTAAACAGCGAATACATTTTTGCAAGAATGGAGCCCGATAATAAAGACCTTGAAAATTTGTGGAGGCCGCCTTCCCGCGGAGGAAATTCCACGCAGGGTTCTTTCCCTTATCAGAATCTTGTAGATGCTTTTGAAATGAAAAACGGTTTGTCCATCACTGATCCTGCTTCAGGTTATAACCCGGCAGATCCATATGCTGACAGGGATCCGCGTTTGGACTTTACCGTTACGCATAACCTGTCTATGATCTATGTTGCATACGACCAGCTACGCCCTGTTTATACTTATGATGGCGAACCAAACGGCGATGGCTTTGGTGCCGGCACACCCACTGGTTATTATGGAAACAAAATGTGCAATGATAATGTAATCCCCAACTACTTTTTTAATGTATCGCAGCGATGCTATCCATTGATAAGATATGCTGATATTTTATTGATGTATGCCGAAGCAATGAATGAATACGCAGGTCCTTCTCAGGAAGTTTATGCTGCGGTTGAAGCAATAAGGCAACGTGCAGGCCTCGATCCATACCAGTTGAAACAAGGCATGAGCAAAGATGAGATGCGAACGGTGATACAGCATGAAAGGCAGGTGGAGCTTGCATTTGAAGAATCAAGGTTTTGGGATGTAAGAAGGTGGAAGATTGCCGGTGAGACAGATAACCAAACCATGTATGGCATGCGCGTGCAAAAAGATGCTAACGGCAATTATAGCTATTCAAAAGAAACGGTGCGCAAGCACAGTTTCAGAACGGCTATGTATCTATGGCCTATTCCGCAAACTGAAGTTGCCAAATCTTCAGACCTGTTACAAAACCCCGGCTATTAAAAGATAAAACTTAAATATATGCTTGCGAGAAAAATATTTTTTCCTGTTATGATCATGATGCTTATCGCCACCGTTTCCTGTTCCACCAAAAAAGAAATGCTGGCAGAGCCTGTAAAAGATTTGAATGCAACCTGGCATATTCAGAATGTTACCAGGAATACGGTTGATATAACACAATATATTGATGCTGCTGATTTCAAACTTACCTTATCGCCTGATAATACTTACACGCTTGAAGGCAATAACATTCCTTTCCTGGTGAATAATGCAGCCGGTACCTGGTCATCTGACGATCCGCAATACCCTTACAACATTACGCTTAAACCTGCCGATAGCACCAGTAGTTTCAGCGGCAGCATTGCAACACCGGTTTCAAAAGGGCAGCGTACATTAAGCATAACATTCAGCCCGGGATGTCATTCCAATACTTACATCTACACATTCGAAAAATCTAATTAAACATGCAGGCAACATCAAAAAATAAAGGATCGATCAGGAGAAAGATATACCTGTTATTGTTTATTGCTTTTGCAGGTTTAATTATCACTGCATGTGTTTCAACACTCACTATTGTAAGCCAGGACGCATTGGTTACACCCGGCGATTCTGCACACATGGTAATTGGACTGCAATGGTCTGAAATAAACTACGACCGCAACGACAGGCAGGTAGTTGGTATTTGTGTTCCCAAATCTTGGAATGCAACACGCAATACAACTATGACATATACCAGTGATGTGGGAAACGGAAAACTTGTGGTAATACCCGATGGCATTACGGAGCCTTCAACCGGGTTGTCTTATCCAACTGCCATGATGAATAAGTTTGGTATTGGCCCTAACTATATCAATGATATGGAATGGGTTGTTTTCTGGACGGATAATAAATTATTCGCCGCTAATCAAACCACTGTAAACGGCACCATACGCATTAGTATAAAAACCGGCGAAGATTATTTAAGCTTTAAGCCAGGTTATGCCATGTGCGAAGATGAAGATGGTTTATCAGATGAAAACTCGGGTTATTATCAAAGCCAGTTTGGAACCTGTATGGAAGTTATAGGAAATGACCTGACAGTTGATGTACAGGATTTCTGTAACCCGCAGATAGGGCCGGCAGAACCATCAAGCTCCACGCTTAATGATATTATCACCATTAAGTATAATGGTAATCTTGATACATCCGCATTAAAGAACCAGGCCAATATTTATTTCTGTGCAAAAGCTTTTACAGCCACAGGCGACAGCATAGAGGTTTGCCAGCCGTCGGCACAAACACAGCTTACGCCCTTTGATATAAAACAATGGCGCATAGATTTCTGGCCAAAGAAATTTTTCAATGTACCCGATGGTGTTGAGCTGAAACAACTGCAATATTATTTCACTGATCAGACAGGGACGCTTAAAACAGGTTATGGCAATACGGATGCACCGTTTAAATACACTTTTAAATGCAAATGATAAAAGCCTGAACATGCATAAAGCCATCATAGCTAAAACAAATTGTTGTATGAAAAAAATTCTGTTACTGGTATTTTTTATAGCCTGTTATTGTACACAAACAATGGCCCAGCAATTCACGGTTACGGGTAATGTGGTTGATGAATACGGGCGTGCACTTTCAGGCGTTACCATTAAGTCAAAGAAAACAAATGCTGTAACAACTTCGGCTGCAGATGGTGCGTTCAGCATTGCAATACAGCCAAACGATGTGCTGCAATTAAGTTATCCCAACTACAAAACCAGCAGCATTGCCGCACGTGATTCATCTACCATAATTATTGCAAAACTTACGCCCGATGCGTTTGTAAAGCCTGCCACCACTGACGTTTTATATGAAACAAGGGATAATCAAAAGGTTCTGGGATCTGTTTCCACCATTTATAACAGCCAGCTTACAACAACGCCCGCATCACTGTATGCGTATGCACTGGCAGGAAGGCTGCCGGGTTTATATATCCAGCAAAACCGCGGCTGGAAAGGTTCCAACGATAATGCTCTTGGATCGGTTGACGTGGACGGTTTGTTCTATCCCAATCAAAAAGGCCTCGGTGCGCCTAACGATAATACCGAAATAAGCCTTAGCCTGCGCGGGCAATCGCCCATTACAATTATTGATGGTGTGCAACGAGATATTTATACGATCGACCCTGAAAACATAGAATCTGTGAGCGTACTGAAAGATGGCCTTTCCACCATATTGCTCGGGCAAAGAAGTTCAAGAGGCGTTATACTGGTTACAACAAAAAGGCCGGTATCTGGTAAGCCGCATATTTCTTTAACAGCCCAAACGGGCATACAACAGGCGCTTAAACTGCCCGATCCTTTGCCTGCATACCAGTATGCTTATTTATATAATGAAGCGCAAAGCAATGAAGGCAAGCCTTTGTCTTATACGGAAGCAGATTTTCACGCATACCGTGATCATTCAGATCCTTACGGCCATCCCGATGTAAACTGGTTTAATACTATATTAAAAAACAGTTCGCTTATGAACCGGTACAGCCTGAATGTAACAGGCGGCGGTACAGCGGCACGTTATACTATTGGTTTAGGTTATTTATCTGATAATGCATTGTTTAATGGCAGTAACCCCGGTTATGAAACCAACGCTACTATAAAACGTTACACAGTTAATTCAAACATTGATGTGGATGTAACAAAATATTTTAATGCAAAGCTGCAGTTGTTTGCACGGGTACAGGAAGAAAACCAGCCCGGCGGCGGAACAGATGCAATCATCAGCCAGATGTATTCAACGCCTAATAACGCTTACCCGGTTTTCAATCCTGATGGTTCTTTTGGCGGTACACAGGCTTTCCAGAGAAACCTGTATGCACAATTAACACAATCCGGTTATATACAGGATTATGAAAGAGACATATTTTCAAACCTTGAACTCAATTATAAATTCGATCAGTTTGTGCCGGGCTTATGGGCAAAAGTGCAGAGCAATATTTCGGTATATGCAGCCAATTCAACCAACAGGAGTGCAGGCGTCCCTTCTTTTAAATTTTCTGTAAGCGGCAACGATACTTCATATAACCGTTATGGCAATTATACCGACCAGGGAAACGGTTTCAACCTCACTTACTGTGCACAGTTCTGGTATTTACAGGGTGCTTTGGGTTATACGCGTTCCATCAATAAAAATAATTTCACTTTAAAAGCTTTTTACGACAGGTATGAAAGCATCTTTAATTACGACCTGCCTAAAACGCTGCAGAATATTGCGCTTGCAGGAACGTATGATTTTGATGGAAAATATTTTCTTGAGGCAGCCGTGAATTACAGCGGCCAGGATTACTATCCGCCTGGCAAACAGTTTGGTTTATTTTATGGGGCTGGCCTGGGCTGGAACCTTGCCAAAGAGAACTTTATTAAAGATAATATTAGCTGGATAAACAATCTTAAACTCCGGGCAACTTACGGCAGAACAGGTAACGATAATGTGGGTTATTTTACCTGGCGTGAAAGCTACCAGTTGAATATTGTAAATCCAACTTATCCAATTGGCATAAACCGCGCATCGCAGGGCGTAACACAGCAAACAACATTAGCTAATCCAAATGTAACATGGGAGAAAGCTGATAAATACAATGTGGGTATAGATGCAGCCTTGTTTAAAAATACATTCTTATTAACTGCCGATTATTATAACAACCGCTACTTCGACCTATTGCAGTTGCGTGGCAAGCAATCATCCATGATCGGCATTGGTTATCCTTATGAAAACCTTG
>JAEWJV010000378.1 GCA_023386395.1 Bacteroidota bacterium | reverse complement strand
GAAATATACCTGCATGCTTAACGGCGTAACGAATGTGGTAATGACGAAAGCAGATGTATTGGATTCATTTAAACAGCTTAACGTTTGCACGGAATATTTAATAAACGGTAATAAAAGTATAGAAGTGCCGTTCCAGTTAACGCATGCAGATGTGAAGCCTGAATATAAAGCCTTTAAAGGATGGAGCTGCGATTCTACTTCGCTGAAAACAGGTGATAATTTACCGGAAGCGATGCAGCGTTATATTTCTTTTATCAATCAATATATTGGTTCGCCTGTAAGCCATGTGTCAAACGGACCGCAGCGCGAACAGATAATAAAAATTAATGATTAATTTTTTTTGCTGATTACAAAACTCGTTGAAATTTTACAACAGCTAATCAAAACTGTGTATGGCATCTAAATCTGATAAAACAAAGAAAACTACTCCGAAACCGTCCGGAGATAAAGCTGGTAAAACAAGTTCTTCCAAAGCAGAAAAACAAGTGGAAGAGAATGATGAACTGGAGGGGGATTTTGAAGACGATGAAGAAGTAAAACCTTCAAAAGCTGCAAAGTCTGGCCCCAAGACTAAAAAGCAGTCTGAAGAAGATGATGACGATGATGATGGAGAAGATGAAGTGGATGATTGGGATAAACCTGAAGAGGAAGAAGAGTGGGATCCCGATTTCGATGAATTCGACATTCCAAAATCAGGGGGTAAAAAATCATCTGGCGGCGGAAGCAAAAAGGGCGACGATGATGACGATGATTTTAAATTTGATGATGATTTAAAAGAGTTTGATCTTTTTAATGATTCAAACAGCTTCGACGATGATGACGACGACGATTTCTAAAAATGTTATATGTGAAAAGAACAACTGCATCTTTTCCTATTGATAATATTCTGTTGTTTAAAAGGCAAATGCTAAGCTGGGCAAACCGGTTTGGCATTTGTTGTTTTATGGACAGTCATTATTATGCTGACAAGCATCATAAATATGATTGCCTGGTTGCTGTTGATGCTGTCAAAATTTTTTCTCCTTCAGAAAATATCTTATCACAACTTGATAATTTTTACAAGGAAAATATAGACTGGATTTTCGGGCACCTGGGATATGATTTAAAAAACGAAATCGAGGATTTACAATCATCGCATACAAATAATGCCGGTTTTGAAGATGTTTTCTTTTTTGTACCAGCAATAGTAGTAAGTCTTGAGAAAAATATTGTTACTATTCATTCAGTTAAAGAACAGCCAGGTTTAATAATTGAGGCGATTGAAAACGAAAGTTTAAGCAATAACCGCTCTTCACCATCAAAACAAATACAACTGCAATCTTCTTTAACGAAAGAGGAATACATTGATATTATTAAAACAGTTCAGCGCCACATACTGCGCGGAGATTGTTATGAATTGAATTACTGCCAGGAGTTCTTTGCCGAAAATGTTTTAGTAGAGCCATTTCTTGCTTATTCAAAACTTATTGAAATTTCACCAACACCATTTTCCTGTTTTTATAAGATTGAAAATAAACACCTGTTATGTGCCAGCCCGGAGCGCTTTTTATCTAAAACCGGCAGTACTATTTTTTCGCAGCCTATAAAAGGCACAGCTCCAAGAAATCTAAACATTGCGCTGGATGAGCTTGAAAAAGAAAGTTTGCAAACGAATAAGAAAGAAAGAAGTGAAAATGTAATGATTGTTGATCTGGTGAGAAATGATCTTAGCAAAGTTTGCAAAGAGGGAACAGTTGTAGTTGATGAATTGTTTGGCATTTATTCTTTTCCGCAGGTACATCAAATGATTTCTACTGTAAAAGGCGAATTAAGAGAGGATATAACATTTGCAGAAATTATTCGCGCAACCTTTCCCATGGGTTCAATGACGGGGGCTCCAAAACGGCGGGCCATGCAATTAATTGAGCAGTATGAAAAAACAAAACGGCAATTGTTTTCAGGCAGTGTAGGATACATATCGCCTGAAAGGGATTTTGATTTTAATGTGGTGATAAGAAGCATTTTTTATAATGCTCACAACAGGTTTTTAAATTACCTCGTGGGTGGTGCTATAACTTTTTATGCGGATGCAGAGAAGGAGTATGAGGAATGTTTATTAAAAGCCAAAGCTATAGTGGATACGCTTCGCTAATTATTTGCCGGCGACAACCGGCGTAACGGCTGCTGGCCTGGAACTATTCAGTAAAAGTTCAACACTTTGTTTAAGTATATCGCTCTTTTTAGATTGAAATAACTGAGCTTTATCAGCAGGAATGCGCATGGGATAAATATCGCCTTTGGCAAGTACATTATCAATATCAGGATTAAGCTGGTTGAATAATGAAAGATCCATCAGTAAGTTATTAGCAATAACAACGGAATTATATTTCCCGTAGATATTTACGGTTGAGCAGTTGGCGGCAATGTCTAAATAAGCATCTTTATTTTGCAAGGTTGCAGCCTTATTGCCTGTTGAAATGCCTCCGCTTCCCTCAAAAAAGTAATGTGTTGCAATAAACTTTTTTACATGATTGCGCGTTTCAAGTGGCAGGTAATATTGAATCTTCCAAAAATCTTTGCTATGCGCTTTTGCAATAGCACGGTTTACATTGCCTGCTCCTGTGTTGTAAGCGGCAATTACCAAAAGCCAATCATCATAGGTATTATACAAATCTTTTAAAATTTTGCACGCGGCATTGGTGCTTTTAACGTAATCAGCTCTTTCATCATAATAGCCTGTCCTTAATCCATGCTCCCTGGCTGTGGCATCCATAATTTGCCATGGCCCCACAGCGCCCGCCCAGGAAACAGCCGTGCTATTTAAGCTGCTTTCTATAACAGAAAGATATTTAAGCTGCACAGGGATGCCATAGGAAGACAGAATGCGATCATATAAATCGAAATATGGCTTACCCCAAACCTTCATCTTATTGAAGTAAGCTGTATGTTTTTTTATATAATTATCTGCAAAATATTTTGCCTCAGCATTCATTGAGAAATCTATGGGGTTATTGCCAACCGCAGAATTTTCCAAAAGACTGGTAAACATTTTGGAGCTGTCTGCAATAAATGCAGCCTGGGTGGTTTTGGAAATAGAATCGGTACCGGTACTATCTTTTGGAAATAATGTATTATTTGTACGGGAGAATGAGTTGGTTGAAATATTCAAAAAACAGAATAAGCAGGCTGCTTTTCCTATAGAGAAGATTTTCAAAAGGGATGTATGCCTGAAAAACTGGTTCATAATGTTAAACGCCAACTGGTTGGTTAGCTGTTTTGTTTATTTCAGTGAGATGTTCTGAAATAGCCAGCAAAGTTAGCTCATTTAAATGAGATGCCATTACCTGCAGGCCAAAGGGCATACCGTTGGAATGTTCAAAAAGCGGAATTGATATGGAAGGAATACCGGTTAAATTAGCGAACACCGTATAAATATCTGCCAAAAACATAGCAATGGGATCATTATTTTTTTCGCCGATTTTAAAAGCGGTAGTTGGAGAAACCGGCAGCACTATGGCATCAACTTCGGTGAATATTTCTTTTATCTTTTTAAGCAAAATATTTCTAACTTTTTGAGCCTGCATTATATACGCTTCATAATAACCTTCACTTAAAACAAATGTGCCAAGCATAATACGGCGCTGTACTTCTTTGCCAAAAAACCGGCTGCGGGTTAAATTTATCTGCTCGTTTAAATCTTTGGTTGGTTGTTGCGCTCCATATCTCAGGCCATCATATCTCGACAAATTGCTCGAAGCTTCAGCAGTAGTTAAAATATAATAGGCGGGCACTGTGTAATCCAACAGGTCAAATTCAATTTGGGAAATTTTAAATCCTTGTTCCTGTAAATGGCTAATCAAATTCTTTTGGGCTGAAGCTATTTCAGGGTCAAGTCCTGGATGATTAAATGTTGCAGGGAAGTAGCCGATTTTAAAATCCTTTTTTTCGTTCTGCCAGTGAAATTTAAAAATATCTTCCGTTGCTGTGCTGTCAAAATCATCTTTTCCTGCAATTACTTCAAGCACTATACCTGCATCTTCCACTGAATTCGCGAAAATCCCAATCTGGTCAAATGAGGAAGCATAGGCAATAAGCCCATAACGGGAAACGCGGCCATAAGAAGGTTTTAAGCCTACGACTCCACAGAAGTCTGCGGGTTGGCGAACGGAGCCGCCCGTATCGCTGCCCAGGCTTATCATGCAAAGTTTTGCCTGAACGGCTACAGCCGAACCGCCCGAAGATCCGCCCGGCACCCTCGAATTATCTGCAGCATTTAATACATTTTCATAAGCTGAATTTTCGTTACTGCTGCCCATGGCAAACTCATCGCAGTTTTGCCTGCCAATAATTATGGCACCTTCCTGCAATAATCTTTCAACCGCAGTTGCATTGTAAACCGCCTGGAAATTTTCGAGTATGCGGGAGCCGGCGGAAAGTTTATGGCCTTTATAACTTATAACATCTTTAAGGCCCACAACTACGCCATGCAATTTGCCCAAGACATTTCCTGCCTCTCGTTTTGCATCAAGCAGGGCAGCACGTTCCTGTGCTTCTTCTTTATAAACTTCAAGAAAAGCATTAAGGTGCTTATTTTGTTCTATATTCTTTATATAATAAGAAACGGCATCAGCGCATGTTGCTTTGCCGTTTAATAATAAAGATTGATAGTCTTTGATAGAATGAAAGCTAAACAAAGGCTACAAATTTTTTAATGATATGGAAAGAAATTATGGCTGAGTTGTAGTAGAAGCTGTTTGTTGAACACCGTTTGCCGATGGTGTTGGCGGCTTATTATCTTTTTCATTCAAGCCTTCCTCAAGTTCTTTTCTGACACTGTTTTTTGCATCGTTAAATTCACGAACGCCACGGCCCAAACCCTTCATAAATTCAGGTATTTTACGGCCACCGAAAAGCACCAGAACTACTACTGCTATCAGTAATATTTCCTGAAAACCAAGATTTCCCATTTGATAAAATTTAAAGTGAAAACAAATATAGTAACTAATATACCAGACCGCCTAAAGAACTGCTTGCAAAAAATAAAAAAGCGAAAAATTTTTAACATCTTTCGCTTTTCTCTTAGGTGGTATAGTGTGATAATTAAATTCTTTTTTCTTTAATCCTGGCGCTCTTACCGCTGCGGTTACGCAGGTAGTACAACTTTGAACGGCGTACTTTACCTACTTTGTTCAGAACGATTGATTCAACATTAGGCGAGAAAAAGGGAAATGCCCTTTCAACCCCAATTCCATCAGATATTTTTCGCACGGTGAAAGTTGCCGTAGCTCCAGTACCCTGAATTTTTACAACATCGCCGCGAAACCCTTGTACACGTTCTTTACCACCCTCTACAATTTTATAATTAACCGTAACATTATCACCGGCCTTAAATTTAGGGTGTTGCTTTTTTGCTGTAAGCTGTTCATGTATAAATTGAGTTGCTGCGTTCATAACCAATAATTTTAAAAAGGTTTGCAAAGGTAACGGCATTTGCAGGAAATGCCAAATAATAAAAACCAATTCTTTATAAACATTAAGTAATGTTTATAGTTTATAATGATTTACCGGGCAACATTAATCGCTCTTTTCTCTCTTATCACTGTTATTTTTATTTGCCCGGGATAAGTCATTTCGTTCTGAATTTTCTGGGCTATTTCAAAACTCAGTTTATCGCTGTCTGAATCTGTAATCTTCTCAGATTCAACAATAACCCTTAATTCCCTGCCCGCCTGTATTGCATAGGCTTTTTCCACGCCGGTATAACCCATAGCGAGTGTTTCGAGGTCTTTGATGCGCTGAAGGTATTGCTGCATAATTTCCCGCCTTGCGCCTGGTCTTGCTCCACTAATAGCATCACAGCTTTGAACAATAGGTGAGATGATATATTGCATTTCCATTTCATCGTGGTGTGCTCCGATTGCATTTACAACAGCCGCATTTTCGCCGTATTTTTCTGCAAGCTTGGCGCCGAGTAAAGCGTGGCTTAATTCTGTTTCTTCGTCAGGCACTTTCCCAATATCATGCAATAAACC
>JAEWJV010000354.1 GCA_023386395.1 Bacteroidota bacterium | reverse complement strand
CGTTTATTGTCCCGCTTTTTAATTTCATGTTATTATAAATCGGCAAAGCATTATAAAAACTTTGAAACCAGCTTTGCTTTTTAGCATATAATAAAGCATTCACCAAAGCATGCGTGGTAACACGGTTTTGTGGCGAAAGCCCGCTGCCATCCGATATGTTGATCGAAGATGAATCAACGCCATTTTGCTGCCAGAACTTTTTTAAATCAGCCGCACCAACATCAGTAGAACCATAATGGTGTTGCTGATAAGCAATTGTTTTCAATAAACATTCCCCATAAAGATTAATGCTCTTTTGCATAAACCAATAAACAATGCTGTCAAGTGCGGGAGCATTATAGGTTGCAATAATATTTTCAGCTGCAGGAATGGCTTTATATTGTTTGGCAAATGGAGCGCCGGTAATAATTGAGTTTTTTACAGTTATTTTATTTTTCTGCAAAGAAGAATCGAGCTCTGCTTTAAGTTGATCTGATGCATAAGGCAAAGAGCCGGAAACCGTGAAATCTTTAACGCCGGCCGGAATAGTGCCCTCCGCAAAAGCATTATCGCCGTAAGGCGGCAGGTAAAGAATAGTATTATCACCCGAATTTGGTTTGGCGGTTGTAATAAAATTATTGTACTCCTTTATATTAATTGGCGGCGAAGTTTTAATAATGGTTGATGTATCGCCAATGTTTTTGCCCGGTTTCAATATTAAATCATATTGGTTTTCGCGCCAGTTAATGGCCCAGCTTCCGCTACCGTAATAATTACCCATATCATCCCATATATAACCGCCGGGCAAAGGCTGGTAACTGAAAGCGCCATCATCTAAAATAATATTGCCGTTAATGGTATTGATGCCGGCATCTTTTATTTTGGCAACAATAAAATTTAAAACCGATGCCGGTTTTGTGTTGCCATAACGCCAGCTTCCCAATGTTGGATCGCCAAAACCTTTTATAATTAAATCTCCGTTTAAATTGCCATCCTTAATATTTCCTGTATAACCTATTTCTGTTTTATAAATAAAATCTTCACCCAGTAAACTTAAAGCAGCAATCGACGTGAAAACCTTTTGCGTACTTGCCGGCGCCAGGCCATATTCTTCATTCAGCGCATAAACCTTATTACCATTTTCATCGGTAACATATAAACTTACAACAGCGTGTTTAAGCTGTTCATTGTTCAAAAAATTATTTACAGCCGCATTTATTTTTTGCGAAATATTTTGTGCATTAACACTAAAAGAAAAATAAGTTAAGAGAGAAATAAAAGCTATGCGCATTGGTTTTATTTAAAGCTATAGAATGCGCCAAATGTAAAACTAAATGCTTCTATTGTTGATGTGGTTAAACGGTTATCCAACGGAGATGCATAAAAAGAATAAGGCCTGAACTGGAAGAATATGCCAGTATTTTTATAAACAGGAAATGAGCCTTCGATAAAAGATTCTGACGTGAACAAAAATTTTGATGCATTGGATGTATATAATTTTTTAGCGGCAGTTATATCAGCGGCCTGCGGAATTTTATACGTTGAATCAAAAGTTATTGCCGCATTGCTTTGCAGCAGAAATTCAGGACGAAGATTTAAACCAAATGTCAGCCTGAATTTATGGGCGGGATTACTTACGGTGTAAGAAAAGGAGAGTGGTATATAGAAATAATTATTGGTAAACCGAATATAACCCAGGCTAAAACTATCTCTGCGGGGATATGAATCAAAATAAAAAAATGCTGTGAAAATGTCATCAATATTGTATTTGTTTAAACTATAATGCCGCTGGCTGAAACCTGCACCACCTTTTAATGTAAAACGGTGGTTTTTCAGTGGCATAGCAACCTGTAATCCATATAACCCAACATCTCCCAACCGGCTAACGCTCCTGCGTTTTGGCGGCACAAGTTCATCATTGCTTAGTTTTTCGAAAAACAAACCTGGTGCAGCATAGACTTCTATCCTTGGCGTATTAAACTGCGCCTGTGTGCATACATACAGCAATACAAGAGAAACAGTCAGGATTGATTTCATAATAATGAATGAGTGGTTTTTTGCAAACCTGCATTGTGGCAGGTTTATAATTATGACATTTCGATTTTGTTTTTCGTTGCAGGAAACGAAAGTTGCATTATACATTTGCGTCTATAATAATTGGATATGGAACAGGTTAGGGTTTCTGTTATAACAATAGGCGATGAACTTTTGATAGGACAGGTTATTGATACCAACAGCGCTTGGATAGGGCAGGAGTTAAATAAAATTGGCGTATGGGTGCACAGGCGTTTAGCAGTAGGTGATGAATGGAATGAAATATGGAAAGCGCTTGATGATGAAAGCGCTGTTTCAAATGTTATTTTAATAACCGGGGGCCTTGGCCCCACAGCAGACGATATAACCAAGCCTTTGCTTTGTGAATATTTTGGCGGCAAAATGATAACGGACGAAGCAACCCTCGAACATATTACTTACCTGTTTGCCGAAGTGTTTAAGCGTCCGTTGCCTTTGCTTGAGAGTAACCGCAGGCAGGCTTTGGTGCCTGATGTGGCTATCGTTTTGAAAAATGAAGTAGGCACTGCTCCCAATATGTTATTCGAAAAAGATGGAAAAATATTCATCAGCATGCCCGGTGTTCCGCATGAAATGAAGGCTGCCATGAATAACCATGTTTTACCATTGCTGCAGCAACGTTTTCAATTACCCTATATCGGGCATAGAACTTTATTAACAGCCGGTATTGGTGAAAGTTTTTTAGCCGAAAGAATTAAAGGTTTTGAAAGCAATCTCCCATCCAATATAAAGCTGGCTTATTTGCCTAATTATGGCATGGTGCGTTTACGGTTAACAGCGCAGGGCGATAAGGAAAAGACAGAACGTGAGTTAAATGAAAGGTTTGCCATGTTAAAAGAAGAAGTAAAGGATGTATTGGCGGTTGATGAGGATATCCCGTTTGAAATTTTAGTGGGCAAATTGCTGCGGCAGCATAATAAAACGGTATCAACGGCCGAAAGCTGTACGGGCGGTTATATTGCACACCTTATAACTTCAATAGCCGGTTCGTCTGATTATTTTAAAGGAAGTGTGGTGAGTTACAGCAACAGCATAAAAGAAAATGTTTTGCAGGTAAATAATGAAACACTTTCCGCTGTGGGCGCAGTAAGTGAAGAGACCGTAAAGGAAATGCTGAATGGCGTTTTAAAGGTGATGCAAACAGATTATGCGGTGGCGGTTTCGGGCATTATGGGACCGGGCGGCGGATCGGAAGATAAGCCTGTGGGCATGGTTTGGATAGCTGTTGGCAATGCCGAAAAAATTGAAACGAAGCGCATGCACTTCAGGTTTGACAGAAAGCGGAATATTGAATTAACGGCAGTGAACGCACTGTATTTATTATACAGGTTTGTGAAAACTAACAGTTAATCGGTTTATGCTACCTTTGGCGCGAAGAGGAAGGGCTTAAATTGTACGATTGTTGTGTATTTGTATATTATATATTATCAATCAAATACGTATTCTTTATTCAATAGATTTTTTAGCTAATTGAATAATGCTGAATAATGTTATTTTGCTGAAGGGCTGCCGGACAGCAGCGGAAGTTTTTTCAATTGATGAGCGCCCCAAAAACTAAAAATAAAAAAATCAATTATGGCTATTGTTGATCTGGTAATGCCGAAACTTGGCGAAAGCATAATGGAGGCAACTATTTTAAAATGGCATAAAAAGCCGGGTGATACTGTGCAGCAGGATGAAACCGTGCTGGATATTGCAACCGATAAGGTTGACAGTGAAGTGCCCAGTACAACAGCAGGCCGTATTTCGGAAATTTTGTTTAAGGAAAATGATGTGGTGCCCATTGGCAGCGTGATAGCAAAAATTGAAACGAATGTAGATGCACCTGTTGAAGCCAATGATGTATATGTGCCTGCGCCGGTGGGTGATGTGAAGGAAGAGATGGAGGAAGAGGCAATTGATGAACGGAGTATTCCTTATACGCCGGTGCATACTACGTCACAGGCTGCCGGTGATGGTAAAATAAACCGCTTTTATTCGCCGCTGGTAATGAATATTGCCAGCAGTGAGGGTGTAAGCATGACAGAATTGGAAAACATTCCGGGCACGGGAAATGAGGGCAGGGTTACGAAAAAGGATATTTTGCATTATGTGGCAAACAGGGGTAAAACACCAGTGGAGACTAATGCGAACCGTGAGCCTGTAAACATGAATGTTAAGCAGGAAAATACTTCTGTAGCCATAAGGCCTGTTGAAGAAATATATGCAGAAGAATTGCCGAAAGAATATGAAGGCAATGTGGAGATTATTGAAATGGACAGGATGCGCAAGCTGATTGCCAAACACATGGTGCAGAGCAAGCAAACAAGCGCCCACGTTACCAGCTTTGCAGAGGCTGATGTTACCAGCATGGTTTTATGGCGTGAAAAAATTAAGAAAGATTTTGAAAAGCAGCATGGAACGAAAATTACGTTCACGCCTATTTTTATTGATTGTTTGGTGCGGGTGATAAAACGTTTCCCGATGGTTAACAGTTCGGTTGACGGCGACAGGATAATTATAAAAAAAGATTTGAATATTGGTATGGCAACGGCTTTGCCAAACGGTAATTTGATCGTGCCCGTAATTAAAAATGCGGATGATTTAAACCTTGTGGGGTTAAGCAAGAAAGTAAATAATCTTGCTAATGCAGCGCGTAATGCGAGGCTTAAGCCAGATGATACATTAGACGGGACTTTTACATTAACTAATGTGGGCACTTTTGGAAGTTTGATGGGAACGCCTATAATTAATCAGCCACAGGTGGCCATACTTGCTGTGGGCGCTATCAAGAAAAGGCCTGTGGTAATTGAAACGGAGCAAGGCGATACAATTGGCATAAGGCACATGATGTATTTGTCTTTAAGCTATGATCATCGTATTGTTGATGGCAGTTTAGGTGCATCTTTCTTAACGGCGGTGGCCAAAGAATTTGAGGGCTGGGATTTAAACAGGAGCTGGTAATTGTATTTATAAGTTTTATATAAATCCCGCATTGCGGGATTTTTTTGTTTAGAGGGATTGGGTTTAATTTGTGGGGTAACTGCAACCATTTAATTGTTTATGACCTCTAAGCTTTTATTTTTTACCCTTATTTTATTTTGGAT
>JAEWJV010000305.1 GCA_023386395.1 Bacteroidota bacterium | reverse complement strand
AATTGTAAGCTTCCCTAAAGATCGCTCATTTAAAAGTTGACAAATGCGTTAATTTTAAATGAGTAAATATGAAAAAGACAAGGTTCACAGAAACACAAATTGTAAAAGCCATTCAGGAACATGAGAATGGCAGAGATGCAAAAGATTTATGCCGTGAGTTAGGTGTAAGCACAGCGGCATTTTATAAATGGCGCCAACGCTATGGGGGCATGGAAGTAAGCGAACTTAAAAAAGTGAAAGAACTTGAAGAAGAGAACAGCCGTCTCAAACGCATGTATGCTAATTTAAGTTTGGTGCATGAAGCTTTAAAGGATGCTGTAGCAAAAAAACTTTAATGCCTGCCGAAAAAAGTAGCCTGGTTGAGTATATGGTTACAACACATAAGATCAGCCAGCGACAGGCATGTAAAGCAGTAAGCCTACCACAAAGCAGCAGTCGTTATACACGTAAACCAAAGGAAGATGATGCATTGATCAGTGAACTTCAGTTGTTGATTGATAAGCATCCAAACATTGGCTTTTGGCAAAGCTTTTATCGCATCAGAAGAAAAGGATTTAGATGGAATCATAAACGCGTTTACAGAGTATACATTAAACTGAAATTAAACATCCGCCGCAGGTGCAGGAAAAGATTACCGGCAAGGATAAAACAATCTTTGTTTCAACCACAAAACATCAATGAAGTATGGAGCATTGATTTTATGAATGATACTTTATGGGATGGAAGGAAATTCAGGTTATTGAATATTGTAGATGATTATAATAGAGAAGTATTGCATATAGAAACAGATACTTCACTGCCAACAACACGGTTAATACGATGTCTTGAATATTTAAAAGAGTTCAGGGGGTTACCACAAATGATACGGGTTGATAATGGTCCTGAATTTATCTCATCCAGTCTTGATGTATGGTGCAGAGAACACAAGATTACACTAATGTTTATACAACCGGGAAAACCCATGCAGAATGGATATGTAGAACGTTGCAACGGCAACATCAGAAGAGAATTGCTGAACGCTTATGTGTTCACATCGTTAAATGAAGTAAGGGATAAAGCAGAGCAATGGCGATTGGATTACAACTGCTCAAGGCCACATGCATCGCTGGGTTATGTTCCTCCGGCTGAATACATTAAAATCCAAATTCCTTTTGAAAAATCAAAAAACTAAAATTGAAAATTATACTTTTAACTGTAGCGAAAAATCGGGGAGCTTACATAATCACTGATGAAGTGAGTAAAAATATAATTATAGTAACATCAATAAAGAAGTTATAAGACCAACAGTCACAAAGTTCGCTCACCTGGATTATCGATGATGGTTTGCAAGAGTGCTAAATCTCCTCCATACTTTTGAACAAACTTAGCCTTAGATACCTCCATACATTTTCCGCGGGCCATTCCCATCCCTTCTTTTATCCAATATAGGTTTTCATCGCCAAAGTCAATAAAAACATGCCGCTGAACGTCACGCCATGTTTTCCTGCACCAACTCCATGAGAAATCAAATTCAAATTTCCAACTGTCGTTGTTTTTACCATAATATTTCGACAATGGATTGTGACGATGATAATATTCCATGTCTTCCAATATTAGAAATCTTGTGATCAAAAAATTTTCTTTGAAATGTTTACCATTAATTACCCAAATCATTTTTTCTCCATAAAAGTCTTCCCGTTTACGAATTACAGCTTTTTCGATAGAAGAATTTTGAAGCTCAATAACAACTTCTTCTTTTGTATAAATATCAGCAATGTGTTTGCTATTATCTTTGCAGATTGGTTTTTCGCAATTGTCTTTTCCAAAAATAAGCTTCCAGTTTTTATGCCATTCGGTTTCGTGTTCGAACCAATTGTCGCAGCTTTCGTTTTTCTGATGTGCCCAGTGCCAAATGTTAACCTCACCGCATTTTGACAATACCAGTTGCCCACATAATTGGCATATCGCTTTTGTTTTAGGCTTGGCTTCAACACGTTCACCATTCAATATGGCAAATAACATCGATAAGTTTTATTAATTATTTAAAGCAATCAGAATCAAGTTAGGGTATCATCAAATACAGGCGATATTGCCAATGCAATACTCTGCAAACGCAGCTTAAACATTTATGGATGTTCACAGTTTGAATCAACGTAGACTAATTCAGCAAGTTTGTCCGCTATGTCTGACATTGTTTCTTCTGCGGTATCCAAGCCGCTTCGTGAACCAAGAAGAGGGCTAACTTCACGCAGAGCCTCATACGTCGTATTATGCACAATAGGAACAAGTTGATTACGATGAAGTAACGCAGATAGTTCTTTGTCAGCAATGCCTTCTTTTGGTAGACGGAGAAGAAATGCGGGGGTAACGAGTACAAGCCCAATTCGTGAGTTAGCTAAGCCTTTGTCGATAGCTCTCATCAACGGTTCTCCCAGACTAACATCCTTTTCGCTAAACCATACGGAGATACCTTTCGATATAAGTAAATTGTACAGTTCCTTAGCCGAACCTTGGCGGTCGTCCCAAGCGTGGCAGAGAAATATATCTCTAAGATCGGGCACAGCCACTCGGCTCTCAAATGTCTGACGGATTGGTGTGAGTGCATGTACCTCAGCCGGCGTATAAAGGACTGAGGAGCCTGCAGGTGACCAACGTGGTTTTACATTTCTGCCACCGCTACTTCTACCTCCACCGCCACTTCCGGGTGAGTAATTTGATCGGGACTCATATGAGTTGTAATCATAGTTGCTATAGCGTCGGTAACCACTATAGTCACCACCGCATGCCGGGCATGCCGCTCGTCCGCTTGCTGTCCGATGGCCATTTCTTGGTGCTGTACATCTTGCCATATCTTGTCTTTTTAATTGTTAGATGAAAGTAATTCGCTATTAATATACGAATACCAATGTGTAAATTCTAGAAATTCTATTGTATATCCCGAATGTTTATACCAGCCATTACCAATATAACTTGCCGAATAATATTTCTTTTTAAGAATTCAATAAACCAACGTAAAGCCGCTGTCTATCAACAGATCATCTAATCATTCGGTAAAGCTTGTTTCTTACATCTTCTACAAATTTTCTTTCTTCAGCAATTATTTTTTTACGGTTTTCCGTAAAAAACAGAAATTTTTATGTTGATATTTTGTTGACTATAATTTTATTAACACAGTCCACCGATTAGTGACGTTCTAATAACATTGATGAAATGCAAGCACTATCTATTAAAAAATTGTTGAGTTCAGAGGCAAATCAAATAGGAGCAAAAAGACTTTCGCACTTGCTTTGGAACGAGACAAATTGAAGCCTGAAACAGATGGTGGGGGAGACTATTGGAGAAGTTGCCTAAGTGCTATAAGCAATAGTTATAAAGCAAATGACATAGAATCTATAATTGCCAAAAGAATTGAACTTGAGGATAAATATGGCAATACAGAATACAAGGGAACAAAAACAATGTATAAAAGGAATATTGATGTTTTATATAATTACGAAGACTTTGATTTGAACAAATGTCGGCGTTCAGGAAAAATTGAATTTATTAGAAAACACAAACTTGATTCGATTCTCACAATTAAAGGACTTAAAGTTCAAGCGACACCAAATCACGTTTTTAAGTTTATAAAAAACGACAATGAACAGGTTGGAGCTATTTGGTTTATTGCTAAATTCGGTGGTTTTAAGCAGGATGAATTAGGAATGTTCGCTGATATTTTATTTCATTATTTAAAAGCGCATTATGCAAATAATTATACGCTTAATCCGAAGTACTGCATTGCCGTTGATGTATTTAATAATATTGAAGTAAACTTTTCTCAAATAGAAAGTGGCGAAGTATCACCACTGTTAATCGCAACGTTAGAAGAGATAAAAAAATTATTATAATAATAATATAAACATAAACAAAAACTATGAACACTGTAAAAGCGATTAAGCCAGGTCCAAAACCTAAAAAAGATGATGGAACTTCTGATAAAAGAAGACGGGTAACACCGGAAACAAAACCGAAGCATCCTGACTTAAAACCTCACAAGCATAAAAAAGGGGACCAAAACTGATTGATAGTAATAACATCACACAATAGACTAATTGCACGCTTGCTCTTAGAGAAATTAAGCAAGTGCATATTTCAAAAAATTAGTATCTTGTTTTTGTTAACTGCCTAATGAAATTTTTTTCCCCTTATCAAATATCATCCCTTCGTATAAATCTTTTTGCAATATGCATATCTGCGTGTTGGGGCCACATGTTGGGATGGAAGTAAAAGCAGCGCTACAGGAAGAGGCGCTTGTTCTCATCATGATGGTGTGAAAGAGTGGCTATATGAATGATCTGCAGTTTTTAAGAAGCAGCGCTAAATGAGCAAAGACCACAATTTAATGATGCACAAAAGAAACTGAATACCGGCAAAGGCAGCGTAATAGCACAGGCGAGCAACATGAAGGTTGCGCTAAAACATAATAAACCAACCCGTGAGCTGCCTGCTTATTTGGTTGAACAGGCTTTGGTGGAAGATGAGATGTCGGAAATTACCAATGATAATTAGAAATAACTTTTACTATGAATGAGTTTGATGTATGTTACATTTTTAGCATAAAGGCAATGTACAAGCACATCAGCTATGAACTTTCGCTTCACCTGAAGCTAATGAATGGTCGAACATCAGGCAGCATATTCAACGTCCATGCGGAATTATAGCATGTATTGCTTGCATATACCTATTAAATAAAGGAGATCAAATGAAAAAAATTCAATATGCTGAACTGAGTGTAATTTACTAATCAAAAAATTACTTGTAAATGAGCTTTCACGATCCGATTAGACAATCAAAATATTTAAGACAAACATTATCGCAAGATAAAAAGCCCGTTGGATTTTTTATTGGAGCAGGGTGTCCCTTATCAATAAAAATGCCTGTTGGGCAATGGCCTTTAATTCCTGATATTGCTGGATTAACTAAATATGTTGCTGACGAGTTATTAAAAGAAACAGGTTTAAAAGAAGGAAAAGAAAAAAGCATCTCCGAAATTTTTGAGTTATTACTTGAAGAGTTAAAAAAGGCTGACAATAATAGTCCCAACATTGAAGATATTTTAAGTTTCGTTAGAGGAATGAAGCAAATTTCAAAAGGTGCAAATGAAGTAAGAGGATTTTCGGAAGCCAATTTATCAGATTTAGAAACTGTTTTATGCCAGAAGATAGCTAGTAAATTAAAAGTTGATCTTCCCGATAATAAAACTCCTTACCATAGACTTGCAAAATGGATTAATAACATTGAGAGAGATTCACCAATTGAAATTTTTACAATCAATTATGATTTATTAGTAGAAGAAGCTTTTGAAAGTTTAAGCATTCCATACTTTGATGGATTTGTTGGTGCGAAAAAACCTTTTTTTGATTTAAGGGCAATTGAAGATAATTTAATACCCAAACATTGGACAAGGCTTTGGAAAATTCATGGTTCAATTAATTGGTATCTTAAGAAAAACAATGAAGTTTATAGGTCGACCTATTTAAATGAATGCGATTCTTACATTATACATCCATCACATTTGAAATATGATCAGAGCAGGAAAATGCCATATTTAGCATTGATTGACCGTCTAAATAAATTTTTGCGTCAAAATTCAGCTGTATTAATCATGTCTGGATATTCATTCAGTGATGAACATTTAAATGATACGATTTTGAATGCTTTAAAAGCTAACCCAACGGCAATGGTGATAGCATTGCTGTTTGAAACATTGACTTATGAAGAGGTCACAGAAGAGGATGACAAAACGAAAACAGTAAAAACAATAATTAGATATGAAC
>JAEWJV010000248.1 GCA_023386395.1 Bacteroidota bacterium | reverse complement strand
CATATCGTTATTGGTAATTTGCTGCAGACTCGCAACTGCATCTTCTTTCAAGGGATTAATGGTATATTTCACATGGAGATGATCCCTGCAAAACTGCAACCTGTCATCATTCATATCCATGGCAATTACTTCAGCGCCCACAATACGTGCAAACTCTATAATGCCCATGCCAATCGGCCCGGTGCCAACAACCAATACAAATTCGCCCGCTTCAATAGCAGCGCGGTTTACGGCATGGGCGCCTATGGACAAAGGTTCAACCAAAGCCAGTTCATCAAAACTTAATCCTTCGCTTTTCACCAGCTTATCCTGCGGCACAAGAATGTATTCGCGCATGCCGCCATCAATGTGCACGCCAAATACATTAATGTTTACACAGCAATTAGGTTTATTTCTTCTGCAGGCAATGCAATGTCCGCAATTAAAATACGGAATGATGGTAACGGCTTCACCTTTTTCAAAACCGGAAGCGGGATCCACCTCTTCCACAACCGCCGATAGCTCGTGGCCTAAAATGCGCGGATATTTAAAATAAGGCTGTGTGCCTTCAAATGCATGCAGATCGGTGCCGCAAATACCAATACATTTTACTTTTAATAAAGCATAACCGGGTTGAATGGTAGCTGTGGTTTCATCTGAAGATTTTACTAAACCCGGTTCAACACAAATAAGAGATTTCACTAAAAGAAGTTTTAAGATTTTGATGCAGCATTACAATAACTGAGGCATTCATCCACCATATTTTTACTGCCTGTTATAAACGGCGTTCTTTCGTGCAGTTTTGTTGGCTGAATATCTAATATGCGCATACTGCAGTTGCTTGATTTTCCACCTGCCACTTCCATAATAAAGGCGCAGGGATTGCATTCATACATCAGCCTTAATTTACCCGCAGGCTTTTGTTTGGTGCCGGGATAAATAAAAATGCCGCCTTTAATTAAAGTGCGGTGCACATCGGCCACCATGCTGCCAATGTAACGGTTTGTATAAGGCCCGCCGTTTGTTTCGTTTTTGTGCTGGCAATTGGTAATATATTCCTGCATGCCCCTGCTAAGTAAAAAGAAGTTGGCATGGTTTACAGAATAAATTTTTCCATCTTCCGGAACCTTTATATCAGGATGGCTTAAGCAAAACTCGCCGATGGAAGGATCGAGCGTAAAACCATTTACGCCCCTGCGCGTAGCATATACCAAAATAGTGGATGAGCCATAAATAATATAACCGGCTGCAACCTGCCGTATTCCTGCCTGTAAAAAATCGTTGATATTGCATGGTGTGCCCAATTCAGTAACGCGGCGATAAACACCGAATATGGTGCCGATAGAAGTATTGGTATCAATATTGGCGCTGCCATCCAGCGGATCGAACATTACCACGTATTTACTATCGTTGCTTATTTCATCGTTAAACACAACGATATCATCCATTTCTTCACTGGCAATACCGGCGCAGCTAATACCGTGTTTTAAAACACCAATGAGTTGTGTATTGGAGAAAATGTCGAGCTTCTTCACTTCTTCGCCCTGCACATTTACAGAGCCTGCATCACCCAAAATATCAACAAGCCCGGCTTTATTAACTTCCACATTAATGCGTTTGGCGGCAAGGCCAATATCTCTTAATAAGGCGCTGAGCTCGCCCGTGGCGTTAGGTATGCTCCTGTATTGCTTAATGGTAAACTCATCCAGCGTGGCATATTGCCTGTTTATATTCATGAACACGAATGTATAAACACTAACGATTGTTCATGAAATTTTTTGAAACAATTTTAGCGTGACCGGGAATTAAACCTGGTTATGTTTTAACAGCTACAACAATATAGTTATGCCAACAGCAGTATTTCTTTAGCGCCTATAAACAGAATTGTTATAATAATTACAAGATTTATTTCGTTACTTGAAAACCAAATTATTCTTTCATCAAAAGCGGCTTAATCTTATAAATTTGCCGGTATTGTAAAAGCGTTTTGCACTATGGCAGTTAAAAGCAAATCTTTAAGGCGCAGCAAGCCTAATTATATTTACAGCATTGTTGGCGTTGCATTAGTTCTGTTGATTCTTGGTATAATGGGCTGGATGTTTTTAAACCTTGCCCAGGCAGGCAATGCATTTAAAGAAGACATTCGCATAAGCGCCTATCTGCGCACCATGAACAAAGACAGTATTACGCAGATCCAGCAATATATTTCCGGCCAGCCTTATGCTAAGAACGTTGAATACGTAAATAAAGAGAAGGCGAAAGAAATATGGAATAAAGACAATAATGAAGACTGGAATAAAATTCTTGATGTAAACCCTTTGCCTGAAAGTATTGATTTTTATGCAAGGGCCGCTTATGTAAATAAAGACAGCCTTGATAAAATTTCGAACGACATCATGCGCCTGTACAGTAACCAGATCACCGATCTTCAATATCCTTCCGGCCTCGTAAATAATCTGAATGAACGCGCATCAAAACTTGGCGTAATATTCCTGGTAGTAACTATAGTGCTCTGCGTAATAGTAATAATAAGTATTGATACTACTATACGCCTTGCCATGTTCAGTAACCGTTTCTTAATTAAAACCATGCAGATGGTGGGCGCCACCCGCAGCTTTATTGCAAGGCCAATGGATGTACGCGCCATTATAAACGGTTTAATCAGCGCCGTTATAGCGATCATTATTTTATTCAGTTTAATGCAATGGGCCGAAAGCCAGTTTCCCCAATTAAAAGCCATTCATAATACTGGCCTGATGGTCACTTTATTTGGAGGTTTAATAATAATCGGCATTAGCATTTCGCTGTTCAGCACACACCGCAGCGTGCTTAAATACCTGCGCATGAAGCTTGATGATTTGTATTAGCGGGAATTAAATCTGGATAGAACCATTCACAATTAAAATAAAAATTGCCAGCCAGAGATGCACAGATAAACCTGCGTACTTGTGGCTAAATACAAAGCTGTTTACCCAGTAAGCTGTCTTCTTTTTCTTATGCTCAATTCAGTTTTGCGGCGGGCAAATATTGTTTTGCAAAAGCTGTAAAGCTTTCAACCTCGCTTTGTATCCATGCTTCATCTTTATGTAAAACAGCAGCCATTCGTTTAGCTACCAAAGGCGCAGCCTGCATGGCTTTGCGGGCATCAAGAAATAATAACCGTGTTCGGCGCGCCAGTATGTCTTCAATGCAAACAGCCATTTCATTTTCAACAAAACCGAGGATATTGTTTAAGGAATAAATGTTTTCAATACTGTCATCATAATCCGGAGTGTCCGGTGCATTGTCTTCTATCGGCAGGTTATGCGTTATACACTCCCCGCATTTTATTTTGCCAACAAATACTGCATTGTTAACGGCATCTTCAGCCATTTTTCTAAAGGTTGTCCATTTGCCGCCGGTTATGGTAATAAGGTTTGAATGCGATACGATTATGATATGGTCCCTGCTTAATAAAGATGTGTTGGTAACACCTTTTGTTTTTACCAGCGGGCGCAATCCTGCATACATACTGGTTACGTCGTTCAACGTAATATTGGTGCTGAGATACCGGTTGATATGCTTTAAAATATAATCAATTTCTTCCTGCAAAGGTGCCGGGTCGTCGCTGATATTTTTCACTTCGGTGTCAGTGGTGCCCAGTATAACTTTATTATGCCAGGGCACTGCAAACAAAACTCTCTTATCATCTGTTTTAGGTATCATCATAGCATGATTGCCCGGGAAAAATTTTTTATCAATTACCAGGTGAATACCTTGTGATGGTGTTATAATATCTTCCGCATTTTTATTGTCCATCTGCAAAATATCATCAGCAAAAACACCGGTGGCAATAATAACCGTTTTGCTTTTTATTTCGAAGGTTTTATTGGTAAGAACGTCTTCCGCCACAACGCCGCAAACCTTTGGCTGTTTGCCGGCAGGAACTTCTGTTTTTAATAACGATATGGCTTCGCAATAATTAATTAAAACAGCACCATGCTTAACGGCTGTTTTAGCAAGTGAGATAGCAAGCCTTGCGTCATCAAACTGGCCATCGTAATAAACAATACCGCCGGATAAATTATTTTGGTTGATGCCGGGTAAAAAACGAATGGTCGTTTTCTTCTTTAAAATTTTCGTTTTGCCCAGGCTTAATTTACCCGCCAGCACATCATAAAATTTCTGGCCGGTTCCAAAATAAATTTTCTGTACCAGCGAAAATGCAGGGATGATAAACCCAAGCTTTTGAGTGGTATTAGG
>JAEWJV010000224.1 GCA_023386395.1 Bacteroidota bacterium | reverse complement strand
GGTTTCACAATGCGCACATTATAAAAAACGGCTTTCTCTGTTACCGAAGGATTATGCGAACAAACAAATAAACCGGCATACACTTTATCGCCAAGATCAAGCTGAACACTGTCTTCTGTAAATGTTTCACCTTTACGGGCTACAGACATAATGTAAGTGTTGCCACGCTTTTCCAGTTGTATCACTTCAGCGCCGGTAAGCTTTGCCTTCACTTCCATCATGCTGTCATTATTCTCTTTTCTATATTGGAGCGAAGTAAGACCATCGCCATGCACGGCAACACTTGCACAGGCTGAAGTACTGTCTAAAGAAGCACGTATCATCCATCCAAGCTTTCTATGTTCTTCCACACCTTTGCCAATAAAAGATGCATTGCAGCGTAAAATAAAATCACCATTTAGTTGCCTGCATAAATATTGGAAACCATCATGATTAAACCATATATTATTGCCTGAACCTTCTATGGTATATTCCTGTTCCTGTGCATCATAACCAGCGCTTCCCTGCCTAGTATCGCCAATGGTAAACTGGTTTTCAAAAATGCCGATGGAGTTTTGTGCAGCAGCATGCATTGTGATCATTAGCAGTAAGATAAAAACGGAAGACAATTTCATGGTAAGCAATTGATGAGGGTTAAAGTTAATTCATAAATCAAACAAAGCGCTATGCAAAATATCAATCTGCTTTTTCTTCCCTTCTTAATATAAAACTAATCCTTCCGTTGGTTTCAAGATATGCGGTATCAATTTCAGCAAGCGTCAGCTTTTTGGTTTCAAGGCGAAGGCTTTCATGCAGATCGTTTTCACTCATGCCGGTGCCTTCAAGCGCATCCTGCAAAATTGCGCCGTTGTTGTACAGCTTGATGTAAGTACCTTTTATGAGTTTTTCAAACTTCCGGCTTTTTACAGAAAGCCAGGCAACAACACGATGCATAACAACCATTACACCTGAAGCCACAATTGTATCAACATAACCGGATGCACCGACTACACCCCTTGCAAGTATGGCGCCCAGCATAATAGTTACAATAGTATCAAACGGGGAGCGCTTGGCAAAGGTGCGCATGCCTGCAAACCTTATTAGCGCAAGCATTACAATAAACATGGTAAACGCCCTTACACACATTTGATGCATTTCGAGATGTTCTCCTTCGCCGAATAAAAAATTTATTACATTCATATCTATCTTGGTTTTATAAGTTTTAAAGCCTGTTGCGAACTTATATGTTTTAGTGGCTTGAATATTTTCCCTTCCAATTTATTGTAATTGATAAAGAAACTTTCAAGCTGCGTTACTATATCTTTAGGTAAATCGTGTATTGAGCCGATAGTTTGAAATAATTGCGAGGCAAGCGGAACAGCAAGCAACCTGTCGTTTCGAACGCTTTTGCCATGATCTGCCTGGTTAGCAGTTATAGCACCTATTAACCTGCAATCCATAATACAGCCCGGGAAACTCTTTATTTCTGAAATGATGATTACATCAAGCGGATCACCATCGCCACCTTTGGTAGAAGGTATAAAGCCAAAATCAAAAGGAAATACCATTCCGGCCGGCAAAAGCTTTTTTAATTTGAAACCGCTGTGCTGTTCGTCGTAACTATATTTTGCATTACTGCCTTTGGGTGTTTCAACAATCGCCGTGATACTTTCCATCTTACATTTTAAAAAACCATCAACAAAAATAAAGCCCCGTTAATGCAAACGGGGCTTATCCTTCAAAAAACCATACTCACTATTTTAATGTGCAGGGGCAGGCAAATGCACGCCTTCATGTATCTCTTCAATCATTTTTTTATTGAATGCGGGCAAATCATCAGGCTTGCGGCTTGTGACCAGGCCATTATCAACAACCACTTCGCGGTCAACCCAATCTGCGCCGGCATTTTCAATATCTGTTTTAAGTGATGGATAGGAAGTAAGTGTTCTGCCATCCAGCAAATCTGTTTCAATTAATGTTTGCGGGCCATGGCAAATAGCAGCAACCGGCTTGCCCGATTCAATAAAATTCTTTGCAAACTCCACCGCTTTTTTGTTGGTCCGCAATTTATCGGGATTCATTACGCCACCAGGCAATACCAATGCATCATAATCTTCTTCGTGTACATCATCCACCTGCCTGTCAACATTCAATTCAATTGACCAATGATCATGCTTCCATGCTTTTACTGTTTGCTTTTGGGGCGATACAATATGCACTTCCGCACCGGCTGCCTCAAGCGCTTCTTTTGGGCTGGTTAATTCAACCTCTTCAAACCCTGTCTCAGTAAGTATGGCAACCTTTTTTCCCTGTAGAGATTTCATAGTATTATCTTTTAAATGAATAAAATCATTGTGTGTAAAACAAAAACCAAACCATCTGTTTAAAAACGTTTTAAGTACCTGCCCTGGTAATAAGCGCCGCCGTGCCGGCATCAAAGACAATGGGAATTAATAGCTACAAACTGTATTTATGCTGATATCAATACACATACATCTTTAAATAGTTAAAGAGAAAATTATAAATTGCCACATTAAAGATTCTGTTTTGTGAAGTGCACAGCAATTATTAAACATTAAACAAATAAGCCATCATGAAAACACGCCGCTCCTTTATTCAGCAGGTATCGCTTACAGCAGCGAGTCTTCCTGTTTTAAACATTTTAAATGCAGCATGTATGAACACAACTAACAACGATGAAAAGACATTACGTGTAGCTATTATGGGTTTGGGCAGTTATGGCACACGCGTAGCTGAAGCTATGAAAGATTGTAAAAGAGCAAAACTGGTTGGCGTTATCAGCGGCACGCCATCTAAAATTACCGACTGGCGGAAGAAATATAATATACCCGAAAAGAATTGTTATAACTATGAAAACTTTGATGCTATTAAAAACAATCCTGATATAGATGCCGTGTATGTTATAACACCGAATGCCCTTCATCATGATGAAGTTATTCGCGTTGCAAAAGCCGGCAAACACGTTATATGTGAAAAACCCATGGCCATTAATGCAAAGGAAGGACAGGAAATGGTTGATGCCTGCAAAGCCAACAATGTAAAACTGCTGGTGGGTTATCGCATGCACTTTGAACCGCATACGCTTGAAATAATACGCATGCGCAATGCGGGTGATTTTGGCAAGGTTTTATTCTTCCAGGGCCTGAGCGGTTTTACCATTGGCGATCCCACGCAATGGCGTTTAAACAAAGCGCTGGCAGGCGGCGGAGCGATGATGGACATTGGCATTTATTCTATAAACGGTTCCCGGTATATGATTGGTGAAGACCCTGTTTGGGTTACCGCGCAGGAAACCAAAAACAATCCGGAAAAATTTAAAGAAGGCGTAGATGAAACCATACAATTCGAACTCGGTTTTCCCAGTGGCGCCGTGGCTTCCTGCCTTTCCACTTATAGCATGAATAACCTCGACAGGTTTTTTCTAAACGGCGATAAAGGCTTTGCGGAATTACTGCCCGCAACCGGTTATGGCCCTATAAAAGGCAGGACTAATAAAGGAGAAATTGATGCGCCTGTTGTAACGCATCAAACCGTACAGATGGATGCAATGGCCGGCATCATTCTCAATAATGAAAAGCCCGTTGTGCCTGTTGATGGTGAAGAAGCCGTAAAAGATTTAAAGATCATCGATGCTATTTATGAAGCCTGCAAAACCAGCAATAAGATTTCACTGAAATTATAAGCCTTTCAGTTTTTCTATTGGAATTGCGATGAACCAGCCATGGCACTTTGTAGCAGCACCATGGGCCTGTCGCGGTTTTCGGAGCCGCTACCTTGTTCTATGTTTACATGGCAGCAGAGGCATCAGGCATACTGAAGTGTCAGATACCTGCGATAATAATTAAACTTAAAACAAATGAACCCTGAACTTGTGAACAAGTGAACGCTTGAACTACTTTTGCCGCATGTTGCTTCAACAATTCCAACAACATTTAAAGGAAAACTTTCCGCACTTGTCTCCTGTCAATAACAAATTCATATTGGCAGTAAGCGGCGGTATTG
>JAEWJV010000168.1 GCA_023386395.1 Bacteroidota bacterium | reverse complement strand
CCTGCGGATAGCACAACGCATAAAAATATTGTTTGTCGGCCGACAAGATGAGGTTGTTGGCCGGAACAAACACGCCGCTGTCAGGTTGTATTTCCCAACACTTCTTTATTGTGTGATTTTGAATGTTGATCCTGTAAAGGTCATAATATTGTTTGCCGCCAATAACCTGGTTGCCCGATTCATTTCCATAGCCGCCAAATAAAAATATCTCGTTGGGTTTGTCTGAAGGCCCGGTGGCAGAAAAGAAACGCGGCGTTATTTTATCGCCGGTAAAGGTTTGCGGCTGCCATGTGTCCGTTCGTTTATCGTAGTACAAAAACGTGTTGTGATATTTATAATTTCCATAGCCGCCAAAAAGGTAAATAGTATCTCCTGTTGCATCATAGAAAATATTGTGGTGATGCAACTGGTTTGGCAGCGTTGCTTTACCAATCGTTTGCCATTGAAGATTATTCAGGTCGAGATTGAGTGATGCTATGGAAGGCTGGCCTGCCTGCACATCAAATAATTCGTAAATGTAAATCCTGCTTTCTTTGGTGTTAAGAATATTTTTGCCCAGCACCATATTTACCGGCATTGCATTTCTGTAGGGTCTTGCTACCAAATCCCTGTTTTCAGCATTATAGGTTATCAGCGAATCTTTTGATAAAATGGAAAGGTTTTGATCAAGCGGGTTGAAATTTAATCCTGCAACCTGTTTAAATGTTCGGGTGAAAACCGGTTTCCAGAAATACGATTCGCGGGTAAGCCAAAACGGGTTATCCACGTAACCAACAATATTGCCTTTTTCATCGTGCACATTATTGCCGCTCCATTCATTCAATGGAAAGAAGTAATTTTTCTTATTGTCACTTATCGAAAGGTTTTTAATTGCTATATGCGGCACCTCAGTGTATAAAGGGTTTTTGCCAAACACCAATCTTGCAGTTATTGTGCTATGCAATCCTAATTTGCTGGTCTGATAATTTTTATTGTTGACAGCAATGGTTACCTCGTCTTTGTCCAGGTTAAAATTCATTACCACCTTCATCCATTTCTTTCTTACCAAAAACGATGGCTGCAGCGGAATTTTAATTTTATTACTCCTCGCATCAATATTAAAATTGAGGTAGCCGGTATCATTATTAAAAAGATAGCTGAGACTGTAAGAGTTTTCTTTATCGGCCACATTTAATATATATCCAAAATTAGACCTGTCCCACACAGAAAGATCAAAACTTATTAAAAGATGATGGCTGAATGTTACATTACCGGAATTAAAAACGTTATAGGAAGTGCGTTTTACAAGCAGGCTGTCATTGGCATTGAATTGCAGGCCCTGGGCCTTGATATTTAAGGCGGTTATAAGCAGTAATAGTGTATAGATAAGGTTAGAACGAGTTCTTAATAGGACCATCTTTAAGCGTTATAATAAAAACCAGCAGTTGCAGAATACCCAAAGTTATAGTTAACAGGCAATAAACAGAAGAAACTAAAACCAGATAATTTTTAGCAATAAAAAGTTAGCTATATACAGAAATCCGTTCGCCCGCAGGTTCCTACTTTTGATTATAAACTACCGGAATAATTTATTTAAAAACAGGAATCAGGCAAGGCGGAATAGACTTTTGCCGGTGCTAAATGAGGTAATATCCTTGCGCTTCAATTTTCCAGGCAACTAAATACTATTTTATAAAATTCAGGATGCGATTGCCAGGTTTTGCCTGTTACAATTCTTCCATCCTGAACGGCTTCATCATTTTTTACATATATGCCGCCGCAGGCTTCCACTTCAGATTTTACATGTTCATAACATGCAATATTTCTTTTATCTACAAGCCCTGCCGTTACCAATATCTGCGTTCCATGGCATATAGCAAACACATATTTACCTGCATCATAAAACTCCTTTACAATTTTTATAACGCGTTCGTCATTGCGCAGGTATTCCGGCGCTCTTCCGCCGGGCATAAGAACGGCTGTATAATCAGCAGTGTTTACATCGTCAAAAGAAATGTCAGATGTTATTAAATAACCTTTTCTTTCCAGGTAAGTATCCCAGCCGGGTTCAAAATCATGCATTACAAGGTTCATTCTTTTTACAGCGGGCGCTGCTATAACCGGCACATAGCCGGCTTCCCTCAGCCTGTGGTTGGCATACAATATTTCAAAACTTTCGCCGGCATCTCCGGTAATGATGAGTATTTTTTCTGGCATAGCGATAATTTGCAAACTATAATTAAATGCAATTTTACGGGCTAAAGATAAATGATTGATACTGCTGAAAAAATAATTGCTTAAAAGCCGGCAAACAGTTTACTGTATATAATACCATCGGAGTATTTCAGGGAATAAAACATGTGCTGCAAGCCTGCCTTTACCAGATTACTGACTACGCTTTGCATTCTGTTTCGATACCCAGTATTATGTGATACTGCTTCTTATCCTGCCCAGCCTTCCCTGTCTAAACTCCTGTATTGAATAGCTTCGGCAAGATGTTCCACCTTTATATCAGCACTGCCGGAAAGATCGGCAACGGTGCGGCTTACCTTTAATATGCGGTCATAAGCGCGGGCAGATAAATTTAGTTTTTCCATAGCACGTTTCAACAGGTTTTCACCGGCTGTATTGATTACACAAATTTCCCTTAGCTGCTTGCTGCTCATTTGTGCATTGGCATACATACCTTCAATCTCCTTATATCTTTCCGTCTGAATTTCTCTTGCTCTTATTACCCGCTCCCGGATAACTGAAGAAGATTCGCCTTTTGCCTGCGTATTGCTTAATTCACTAAAGGCAACCGGTGTTACTTCCACATGCAGGTCGATGCGGTCCAATAATGGCCCGGAAATTTTATTAAGATATTTCTGAACAGCACCGGGCGGGCAGGTGCACTCTCTGTCAGGATGGTTATAAAAACCACAGGGGCATGGGTTCATAGAAGCGATGAGCATAAAACTCGCCGGGAAATCTACGGCCACTTTTGCCCTTGATATACTTACTTTTCTTTCTTCCATCGGCTGGCGCATTACTTCTAAAACCGTGCGCTTAAATTCAGGTAGCTCATCCAAAAACAAAACGCCGTTATGCGCCAGGGAAATTTCACCCGGTTGCGGAATACCGCCGCCGCCCACCAATGCCACATCACTGATAGTATGATGGGGAGAACGGAATGGCCGCCTGCTAATTAAAGAACTGTTCTCCGGCAACTTTCCCGCTACGCTATGGATTTTTGTTGTTTCCAGCGCTTCATATAAACTCAATGGCGGAAGAATGGTTGGCAGCCTTCGCGCCAGCATGGTCTTGCCTGCACCGGGCGGGCCAATCAATATAGCGTTATGGCCACCGGCCGCAGCAATTTCCAAAGCACGTTTTATATTTTCCTGTCCTTTTACATCATTAAAATCAACATCAAACTGTTGCTGGGCATCAAAAAATTCTTCCCGCGTATTTACTTCAACAGGTTTTAAAGAACTTTCATCTTTAAAAAATTCCACCACTTCTTTTATATGATTTACACCATAAACTTTTAAGTTATTTACCATGCCTGCTTCCCGTTCATTGGCTTTGGGAACGATCAATCCTTTAAAGCCTTCTTTTCTTGCCTGTATAGCAATAGGCAAAGCGCCTTTTATGGGGCGAACTGTTCCATCTAAACTTAATTCACCCATAATAATATATTCAGCCAGGCGTTCCGGTTCCTCAATTTGTTCACTGGCGCCAAGCACGCCAATCGCTATGGGAAGATCAAAAGCAGAACCACTCTTTTTTATATCAGCAGGCGCAAGATTTACCACGATCTTTATGCGTGGCATATACCAGTCATTGGTTTTAATGGCACTTTCCATGCGCTGCAAACTTTCTTTTACAGCATTATCGGGCAGGCCAACAATAGTGTAATGCTGGCCGGCACTAACATTCACTTCAATAGTTATGGTGATTGCTTCAACGCCATAAACAGCGCTTCCAAAAGTTTTAACCAGCATATAAATAAAGGTATAGGCTTTGAAATTTATTTATAAATATACGTGCATCATACGTAAATATTGAAGCCCTTTAATTTAAAATATTCCATCAAAAATTTAAAGTAATCTGAACAACCAGCATTTAGTTGCATAAACAACTTTTATTACTTTTGGTTTCTCAAATATATTTTATGCAGGAAGCCTATATTATCGCCGGTTATCGCACAGCCGTTACAAAAAGTAAAAGAGGTGGTTTTAGATTTTACAGGCCTGATGACCTTGCCATTGATGTAATAAAAGGATTGATGGCTACTGTGCCACAGCTTGAAGCACAGCGTATTGATGATGTAATTGTGGGCAACGCCGTTCCGGAAGCTGAACAGGGTTTACAGTTCGGGCGTATCATTGCTGCAAGGGCGTTGGGCATTGAAGTGCCGGGCGTAACAGTAAACCGCTATTGCGCCAGCGGATTGGAAACCATCGCCATTGCAACTGCCAAAATAAGAACAGGTATGGCAGATTGCATTATTGCGGGTGGCACAGAAAGTATGAGCCTGGTGCCAACAGCCGGTTGGAAAACAGTGCCTGCCTATTCCATAGCCAAAGATGATCCTGACTATTACTTAAGTATGGGCTTAACAGCAGAAGCTGTTGCCAAAGAATTTAATGTAAGCCGTGAAGACCAGGATGCATTCGCACTCAGGTCGCACCAGAAAGCAAAGAAAGCAATTGAGGAAGGTCATTTTAAGAGCGGCATTTTGCCCATTAATGTTGAGCAGGTATATGTGGATGAAAAGAACAAGCGCAAAACAAAAACGAATACGGTTGATACAGATGAGGGCGTTCGTGCTGACACAACAATGGGAGCATTAGCCAAACTCAAGCCGGCATTTGCGCAAAACGGCAGCGTAACCGCAGGCAACTCTTCCCAAACCAGCGACGGTGCAGCCTTTGTAATTGTAATGGGTGAAAAAATGATGAACGAATTAGGCCTGAAACCAATGGGTCGTTTGATTAATTGCGTTTCTGCAGGCGTGCATCCGCGGATTATGGGAATTGGCCCTGTGGCAGCAGTACCAAAGGTTTTGAAGCGGGCTGACATGAATTTAAGCGATATTGATTTGATTGAGCTGAATGAAGCGTTTGCATCGCAATCACTTGCCGTAATAAGGGAGCTTGGATTAAACCAGGATATTGTAAATATAAATGGCGGCGCTATTGCGCTCGGACATCCTTTAGGATGCACCGGCTGTAAATTAACGGTGCAGATATTGCATGATATGAAACGCCTCAATAAAAAATACGGGTTGGTTACAGCCTGCGTGGGCGGCGGCCAGGGCGTAGCGGGGATTATTGAGAATTTGTAGACATTATATTGTCTATTCAGATATCTGTAAATATTCAACAATACAATACTCAATATTCAAATAACAAGTAGGCTAATTGTGTTTTGAATATTGAGCATTGATTACTGCTGATTTACACAGCTTAAGCAAGCTATATAAATTTATAATCACCGCAGCGCTTCAAATACATGTTTTGCTGTGCTCCAGAATTGATCCAAGGCGGTAATGCGGGGTTTAAAGAACGAAATGAGTTGCGGCCAATCTTCCTGCTTAAAAACACTAACCTCATTGAGTTCAGTATAAATACGGCTGATGTATTTGCCATGTTCATCATGCGCGTGTAACTGCCATATCCATTCTTCATTTAATGCTTCATTCAGCAGTGATTGCAATTGCTTAAACTGCTCAAAATACAAAGCCTGCAAGTCGGCATCTTTATGCGTTAACTCAATTGCTATGAAAGCCTTTTTGTTATGAGCCTGCATCCTGAAATAAATGTCTTTCTCACCGGTTTTATAATTTATCCAGTTTATCCGTTCACCTTCAGCAGATAAAACAGGTTGCATATACTGGCCCAAGGCTGTCCAGAACTGTTGCTTTAATTGCGCGGCCTGCTGTTTTGAATACATGAAAATGTTATAAGGTTTACATAAATATTCAAACATACAGCAAAGCTGGATGCGCGCTAATAACAAATCCTACTTTCTAAATCAAGTTCATATACAAATCTTCGGGTTTGTTTGTTTTCTATTATTTCCGATAATGCTGCCGCTAACAAAGAGGCGCTTGCTGTTTGGACAGAACTCATATCAATAGAATGAATTTGTGGCCGGCTTTGTGAAATATTCTTTTCAAAAACAAATGCAAATGTATTTTGTTGACGTATCAAGGGGCGCAAAGTATTCCTCACATTTAACCAAATTATTTTACCATCGCAAAAACCAACTGCACTCATCTCCGGCACAAATTTGCCTGAGTTATCTTTAGTATATAATATAGTCGCCACCTTATCTTTTATAAATTCATATTCAGGAACAGAAGGATTATTATTAATAAATTCAGCAAAAGATCTGTACACCCCTTTTTTTAATTCTAAATCTGTTAAAACAGGCAGGTAAAATCTTTGTGAATATCTATTTTGAATTTGATCAGATTTGTAAGCATGCTTTGCCAGACATCGTTTTATATTAAGTAAGGATGCTTTTTGCACCAAAATATGCAATACGTTTGGTAGGACATTATAATTATTACCTCTTAAATCAAATGAAGTAATCGTTGTATCGAGGCGCAGTGCTGGGAAATAAAAATCATTGTTTTGAATATAGGATTCTACCGAAAATCTTAACCTATGATATACTCCGTTTTGGCCTTTATTATTTCTGTAAACTGTATCGAGTTCGGTTAACCGCAATTGCTTTATAAAGCAAACAAGATTCATTGTATCCTGCACGGGTGAAAATAGTGTATTGATATAATCTCCGAGCGCTGTTACAGTTCCATTCAATAAAACTATCTTATCATAGCGCTTATTTTTGTTTCGTACCATTCTCTTCACTTTTGTTCCGATACAGCTGGTATCTGCGCGTACATCAATAAAAATAAAATTTTTGAAGGGCAAAATATTCTTGGGAGCTACATGATTAACATTTATATCTATTAATTTAATTTCTGATGCACTGATAAAAGTGCTATCTCTTTTATAAATATTAATATCCTGAGAATATAAGCTTACAAATAACAAGTTTGCAATGCATGCTAAAAAAGCTCTCAAAAGAATGTTCATATTTAAGGGTTATGCTAAGAAAAGCAATAATACAAAAAAAGGCTGCTTCTTTTCAGAAGCAGCCTTAAGCATATAAAAGTTTTAAACTTATTCGAATCTGAGATCCAAGCCTAAGCCGCGTAACTCATGTACCAATACATTGAATGATTCAGGAACGCCGGCCCTTGTAATATTATCGCCTTTTACAATTGCCTCGTAGGTTTTTGCACGGCCAATAATATCATCAGACTTGATGGTGAGCAATTCCTGCAGAATATTGGCAGCGCCATAAGCTTCAAGTGCCCAAACCTCCATTTCACCAAAACGCTGGCCACCAAACTGTGCTTTACCACCCAGCGGCTGCTGTGTAATCAAGCTGTAAGGCCCAATGGAACGTGCGTGCATCTTATCGTCAACCATGTGGTGTAATTTAAGCATGTAAATAACACCCACTGTGGCTTTCTGATGAAAACGCTCACCTGTTTCCACGTCATAAAGGTAAGTATGACCCATTGGCGGAAGACCTGCCTCTTTACATTTTTCTTCGATTTCATCGGTTGTGGCACCGTCGAATATCGGCGTTGCAAACTTGGCACCTATCTTCTTTCCAACCCATCCTAAAATGGTTTCATAAATCTGGCCGAGGTTCATACGGCTTGGTACACCAAGCGGGTTCAGCACAATGTCAACCGGGGTACCATCTTCCATAAACGGCATGTCTTCATCGCGAACGATTTTGGCAACAATACCTTTATTTCCATGGCGGCCCGCCATTTTATCTCCTACTTTCAATTTACGTTTTACGGCGAGGTAAACTTTAGCCAGTTTCAATACACCTGCAGGCAATTCATCACCTATAGAAATATTGAACTTTTCGCGTTTGTAGCGGCCAAGCTCTTCGTTGTATTTTATATTGTAATTGTGCAGCAGGCGGTTGATAAGTTCATCTGTGTCTGCATCACCAGTCCAACCCAATGGGTTTACATTCTGATAGTCAATAGAACCAAGATTCTTTGCATTGAATTTGGCTGTTTTACCAACCAGCATTTCACCAAAGTTGTTGGTAACACCGGCAGAAGACTTGTCTTTCAAAAGTGTCTGCAGTTTTTCAAGCAGCACTTCTTTCTGATCGTCAACGTTCTTTTCATGAACTTTCTCTACTTTTTCCAGCAGAGCTTTTTCACGCACTTTACCATTTTTATCTTTTTTAGCGCGCTGGAAAAGCTTTTTATCAATCACCACACCTTCTGTTCCGTTAGGTGCTTTTAAAGAAGCATCTTTAGCATCGCCGGCTTTATCACCGAAGATGGCACGTAACAGTTTTTCTTCCGGTGTAGGATCACTTTCACCTTTGGGTGTAATCTTTCCGATCAAAATATCACCTTCACGCACATGCGCGCCAATGCGGATAATACCATTTTCATCAAGGTCTTTTGTAGCCTCTTCAGAAACATTAGGAATATCAGGCGTTAATTCTTCTTCACCCAGTTTAGTATCGCGCACTTCCAGTTCAAACTCATCAATATGGATCGAAGTGAAAATATCATCGCGAACCACTCTTTCATTTATAACGATGGCATCTTCAAAATTGTAACCTTTCCACGGCATGAATGCTACCTGCAGGTTGCGGCCTAATGCCAGTTCCCCATCTTTTGTAGCATAACCTTCAGTAAGGAAGTCGCCGTTTTTCACTACCTGGCCTTTCTTTACAGCAGGCCTTAAAATAATGGAAGTTGACTGGTTTGTTTTGATGAATTTAGTCAAACGATATTTTATCAGGTCATCTTCAAAGCTTACCAGCCTGTCAAGGTCATTACGTTTGTAACGAACATGAATTTCTTTGGCATCAACATATTCAACTACACCATCGCCATCTGCATGTATCTGGATACGGGCATCGCGGGCAGCCTTGCCTTCCAAACCTGTACCTACAATTGGCGCTTCAGGATTGATCAACGGAACTGCCTGGCGCGGCAT
>JAEWJV010000116.1 GCA_023386395.1 Bacteroidota bacterium | reverse complement strand
GTTTATAAAAGCATTGCCCGGCGGTGAAGAAGCTATTGCAACGAATGATGATTTTAAAACAACATCAATGGAAATTCCTTTTCAGCACATTCGCCATTTTAAAGTTACAGGCGATAACAATTTTAAGTTAGGTGCAAATAATGTGGATGTGGTTGTTGGGTACCAGCATAACCAGCGCCAGGAGTTTGGCAATGCTGATGATGTATCAACGCCTGATGCATGGTTCAATCTTCAAACTATTAATTATGCCGTGCGCTGGCATTTGCCTTATAACAATAACTGGCGCACCAGCTTTGGCATAACAGGCATGTATCAAACCAATGAAAACAAAGCAGAAGAAGTTTTAATACCCGATTATAATTTATTTGATATTGGCGGTTTTGTTTTCACCCAATACACAAAAGATAAATTAACCTTAAGCGGCGGCATAAGATATGATGCAAGGCATGCGGTTGGTGAGGCCATGCAGGAAGATAGCGAAACTAAATTTGCAGCCTTCAATAAAAATTATTCAAACATTTCAGGCAGTGCAGGCTTAAGTTATGAAGTATCAAAAACGCTTGTCTTAAAAGCCAATATTGCACGTGGTTTCAGGGCGCCGAATTTTGCAGAGTTGTCAAGCAATGGCGCGCATGAAGGCACCAACCGTTATGAAATGGGTAATCCTGATTTAAAATCCGAAACAAGTTTACAGGGCGATGCCGGCATTGAATTAACGACTGAACATATTTCGCTCGATGCAAGTTTGTTCTACAACCACATCAGTAATTTTATTTTTTATGAACGCATGCAAAATACCTCAGGTGGCGATTCTTTAATTATTAATCCTGAAAGCAGCGATGAATTGCAGGTGTTTCAATTCGCGCAGCAAACGGCTCATTTATACGGCGCAGAATTCAGTCTCGACATCCATCCGCATCCTTTGGACTGGCTGCATTTCAAGAATACATTTTCTTATGCCCGCGGCCAATTTTCAAAAGCAATCGACGGATCAGATAATATTCCTTTTGTGCCCTCTGCCCGTTTAATTACTTCGCTTGCTGTTGATGTTTTACGTAAAGGCAACTTCATACGTAATATTACGGCAGGTGTTGAAAGCGATTATAATTTTGCACAAAACGATCCTTTCACCGGTTATAATACAGAAACAGCAACACCCGGCTACTGGCTGGTGGGTGCACATATTTCAGCAGACATTGCCAGCAAAGGCAAAACTATATGTACGCTTAGCATTACCGGGGAAAACCTTGGAGACATTGCTTATCAAAACAATTTAAGCCGCTTTAAATATCTTGCTGTTAATAACGTAACAGGCAGGCAAGGCGTATTTAATATGGGCAGGAATTTTGGTATTAAGTTGAATGTGCCATTAAATTTTTCAATAAGCAAATAGTTCTTTCCTATTTTAAAATCAGGCCGGACAATGCCATGTGTTTTCCGGCCTGATTTTTTTGATGAAACCTATGTTTTTTCTAAATTCATAACATCATTTTCTTAACAAATTTTAAGATTACATTTACCGCCCTAAAAAAATAAAAAGGCCTGCCAATGAAAATACTAATCGATAAAATACAGGAGTTGTGTGAAGCTTATATTAAGCAGGCCCCGGAACGTATTGAACAACTCCCACGCAGCGGCAGCGACAGGATTTATTTTCGTATTTTCTTTAGCGATAAAACCTATATCGCCACCTATAATCTTAATATAAAAGAAAACAAAACCTTTATAGCATTCAGTAAGCATTTCAGGGACAGGCAGCTGCCTGTGCCCGAAATCTATTTTGTAAATGACGAGCAGACAACGTACATACAGGAAGACCTGGGCACAGTTTGCCTGCTTGATATTTTGGAAAAGTATGGTTACAACGAACATACTTTTCAGTTGTATAAAGAAAGCCTGAAACAATTGGCTCATGTACAAATTGCGGGAGATGAAGGCATGGATTATGATTTATGCTTAACCGCAAAGGAATTTGGCAGGCAGGCCATTTTAAGCGATCTGTTATATTTTAAATATTATTTTCTCGATACCCTTCAATTGCCTTACGATAAGCAGGCAATGCTGGATGATTTTGAGGCCCTGGCCACCTATCTTACCAAAACGGAATACAAATATTTTATGTTCCGCGATTTTCAAAGCCGTAACATTATTATTAATAATGATGAGGTTCATTTCATAGATTTCCAGGGCGGCATGAAAGGCGCCCTTCAGTACGATGTTGCAAGTTTGTTATGGCAGGCAAAAGCCAACCTCAGCGATGAATGGAAAGAAAAGCTGTTAAATTATTATCTGGACGTTATTGATGAATTGCTTTCAAAACCAATAGACCGGCAGGTTTTTGTTGGCCAGTATAATGGCTATGTTCTGATACGCATGCTGCAGGTGCTTGGCGCTTATGGCTTCAGGGGTTTGTTTGAACGCAAGGCGCATTTTTTAACCAGCATTCCTATAGCTTTAAAAAATCTTAAGAATTTTTTGCAGAACAGCCATGTAGGCATTAGTACTACAGAACTCACCCGCATGCTCGATGCCATAACATCAGCAGAAATTATAACCAATTTTGAACCCTTCCAGGCCGATGAGCATACACCGCTTGTGGTAACAATTAATAGCTTTTCTTATAAGCAAGGCATTCCGAAAGATGAAAGCGGCAACGGCGGCGGTTTTGTATTTGATTGCCGTGGCCTGCTAAACCCGGGGCGGTTTGAAGAATATAAAACGCTTACAGGCCAGCATAAAAAAGTTACCGATTTTCTTGAACAAAGAACACGCATGAACGAGTTTTTAAACGGTATATATGATGTGGTTGATATTTCAGTGGAGGATTTTATTAAACGCGGGTTCAGCAGTCTCATGATAAATTTCGGCTGCACCGGCGGCCAGCACCGCAGTGTATATGCTGCAGAGCAAACTGCCAGGCATCTTACTGCAAAATACAGGGTAAAAGTGCGCATAAGCCATTTAAATGAATGTAACTGGGTAAAAGAAATTTCAACCCAACAAACGGAGATTGCATGAAAGCAATGTTGCTCGCAGCCGGTTTCGGCACAAGGCTAAAACCATTTACAGAACATCATCCCAAAGCGCTGGCGGAAGTAAACGGCAAATCTTTATTGCAGCATAATATTGAATACCTGCAGCAATTTGGTTTTTATGATGTAGTGGTGAATGCGCATCATTTTGCTGAACAAATTGTTCAGGCCATAAAAAATAACAATGGCTGGGGAAGCCGTGTATGCG
>JAEWJV010000044.1 GCA_023386395.1 Bacteroidota bacterium | reverse complement strand
ACTCCATATTTTTCAGAAAGGGCGGTTTTACCAACGCATCCGGCTCAAAATACCAGGTTAAACCTTCTGCAGCTAAACTGGACCTGAAAGGAGACATGCTTACATTTATACAGCCGATAAAAAAAGATACTGTTGAAAATATTGCAGGTGTGGATCAGCATACTATAATAAGTGGCGTTGCTATAATCAAACTTAGCAGGCAGCGGCAATAACCTTTCATTTAATTTATACACTTACAAGCTTAACCCCTGCACCAGAATGCGGGGGTTTTATTAATTTGCGGCATGCAGATAACCCCGTTAAGCGAAGGTGAGTTTACAATTGACAAGTCTAAAATTTTTATTCCTTTTGATAAAGAAAAAGATGAATTGCAGGCAAGAACCACTGGCAGCCTGCTGGTGGAAGTGCAGCCCTTTGTAGTAATAACCGAAAAAGATATATTGCTGCTTGATACCGGCCTCGGCTTTATGCAAAATAACCAGATGCAATTGCATAAAAACCTTGAAGAGCAAAATATAAAGCCCGGAGATGTAACCAAAGTTTTACTGTCGCATTTGCATAAAGACCATGCCGGTGGTATAAGTTATAAGGACAGCCTCGGCCATTATCATCTCTCCTTTCCCAACGCTGTTTATTATGTGCAGCAGGCAGAGTATGACTTTGCAATGAGCACAGGCTTTCCTTCATTTATGACGGAAGAGATTTCTATTCTTGAAAATAATTCGCAGGTTGTTTTTTTAAATGAGGATGAAGGGAATATTGACGGCTATATTCATTACAAAATAACCGGTGCACACAGCCCGCACCACCAGGTATTCTGGATTAAAGAAGGAGACGAAATTGTTTTTTTTGGAGCAGATGATGCGCCGCAGTTGCAGCAAATGAAACACAGGTTTGTTGCCAAATATGATTACGATGGCAAAAAGGCAATGGAATTGCGCCGCCAATGGTGGGAAGAAGGTAACAAAGAAGGATGGTTGTTTTTGTTTTATCACGATGTTAAAACACCTGTAACGGTTGGCCGGTAATGTGTGCAGCATATGAAGCAAAAGAAATTGTTCAGGGATTTATTATTGAAGTGGCATTATGGAGAAAACAAAAGAACCATGCCATGGAAAGGCGAAAAAGATGCCTATAAGGTTTGGCTGAGCGAAATAATTTTACAGCAAACAAGGGTGGAGCAAGGGTGGAATTATTACAAAAAATTTATTCAGCAATATCCTACGGTTATTCAATTGGCCAATGCAAAAGATGAAGCCGTTTTTAAACTTTGGGAAGGTCTCGGTTATTATACACGCTGCCGGAATTTATTGCATACTGCAAGAGTTGTAAGAGATAATTATAATGGCAGGTTTCCATCTGATTATAATACCATTTTAAATTTAAAAGGTATAGGGAACTATACAGCCGCAGCCATTGTATCTTTTTGTTTTAACCAGCCTTATGCTGTGGTTGATGGCAATGTGCTCCGGGTGCTTTCAAGGTTTTTTGGCATTGAAATTCCAATCGATTCAACTGAGGGTAAAAAACTTTTTTCAAAACTGGCACAGGAATGCCTTGATGCAACCAGCCCCGGCGAATACAATCAATCTATTATGGATTTTGGCGCCACTGTGTGCAAACCCGTTGCGGCATGCAGGCAATGCCCGCTTCAAAAACATTGCATAGCTTTCAATACAAATAAGGTTAGTGTTTTACCGGTAAAAGAAAAAAGCATCAGGAAAAAGGAAAGATGGTTTACTTATTTCGTTTTTTCATATAAGGATAAAACTTTCGTGCAGCAGAGAACTGCAAAAGATATCTGGCAAAACCTTTATGAATTTTACCTCGAAGAAACTTTAACCGATCCCGCATGGAACCATCAAAAAATAAAACACTGGCTGCATGAAAAAAATATCCTTCTTTCAAAAGAAGCTGTAATTATACCGGCCAAAAAACAGGTGCTTACACACCAGGTTATTCACGGATATTTTATTTTTAGCAAACTTAAAAAATTGCCGTCAGTATTAAACGGCGCCTGGCTTAGTGAAAAAGAAATAAAGCATAAAGCTTTTCCGCAATTCATACATCAATTTACAGGTAAAACAAACCTTCAACTGCTGTTTCTATAGATTAAATCAACAACACATGCAGAATTTATGTAAATTGTAAAAACATTTTAAATTCACATATAAAAACTTATTGAGGTTTAACTGCTTCTGCATTACTTACTTTTTCTGTACTTTTAGATTCATTAATTTATTACGCTGAACTAAATTTAATCTTATGCGAGGAGTAAACAGAGTAATGTTGATTGGGAACCTGGGCAAAGATCCGGAAATACAGTGCCTTGAAAAAAACATCAGCGTAGCAAAATTTCCGCTTGCTACCACAGAAACACACAAAGACAAGAATGGCAAACTTATTTCACAAACAGAATGGCATATTATAGTATTGTGGAGAGGTCTTGCAGAACTTGCGCAAAAATACCTTCACAAAGGAAGCCTTATTTATGTGGAAGGGCGCCTGCGCACACGCAGCTGGGAAGACAGGGACGGCAATAAAAAATTTGCAACAGAAATTGTTGCCGACAATTTAATAATGCTGGATAAACGAAGTGATAGCAGCAACAGCTTTACTGCTCCTTTACCTCATGAAACAGAAAACCTGGAAGCCTTTAATTCAAATAATGATTCG
>JAEWJV010000022.1 GCA_023386395.1 Bacteroidota bacterium | reverse complement strand
AGAACATTCCATGCCATGCTATCTCATTGGAGGCTTCGTGCGGGATAAATTACTTGACCGGCCAACAAAAGATGCAGATATTGTTTGCATTGGTGACGGTATTAAGCTGGCGCATGAAGTGTCAGAATTATTCAACCCCAAACCAACCGTTGCTTATTTCAAAAATTTTGGTACGGCGCAAATAAAAATTCCGGGTCTTGAAATCGAATTTGTGGGGGCACGAAAAGAAAGCTATGCCCCACATTCGCGCAAGCCTGCAGTAGAAACCGGCACATTGGAAGACGACCTTAACCGGCGCGATTTCACCATTAATGCGCTTGCCATCAGCCTGAATAAAAATGATTACGGTGAACTTGTTGATGCGTTTAATGGCATGCAACATCTGCGTGAAAAATTAATAAAAACACCGCTTGAGCCCGTTACTACTTTCAGCGATGATCCTTTACGTATGATGCGGGCCATCCGCTTTGCAACGCAACTTGGTTTTACAATAGAAACCGGCACATTCAATGCTATTAAAAAAGATGCAGAACGTATAAAAATTATATCGCAGGAACGTATTACGGATGAACTGAATAAAATTATGCTGGCTGAAAAGCCTTCTGTGGGTTGGTTTCTGTTGCGTGACAGCGGGCTGCTTCAAATTATATTTCCCAGGCTGCTTGAATTGCAGGGCGCAGAATATATTGATGGCATTGGCCACAAAGATAATTTCACCCATACGCTGCAGGTGCTGGATAATATGGCTGCAAAAACGGATGACCTCTGGTTACGCTGGGCTGCTTTGCTGCACGATATTGCAAAGCCTGCAACCAAACGTTTCAGCAAAGAAGAAGGCTGGACGTTCCATGGCCATGAAGCGGTGGGCGCCAGGATGGTACCTAAGATTTTTGCTCGCCTGAAGCTTCCGCAGAATGAAAAAATGAAACTGGTGCAAAAACTGGTAGCGCTGCATTTGCGGCCCATCAGTCTTACAAAAGAAAATATAACAGACAGCGCCGTAAGGCGTTTACTTTTTGATGCCGGCAATGATATTGATGCTTTAATGATGTTGTGCGAAGCTGATATAACGAGCAAGAATAAAATGAAGGTAAAACGCTATTTAAGCAATTTTGAAATAGTGCGTAAGCGCCTTATTGAAGTGGAAGAGAAAGACAAAATACGTAACTGGCAACCACCTATAACAGGTGAAATGATTATGGAAACCTTTGGATTACCGCCCGGCCGGCAGATTGGCATTATAAAAGATGCTATACGTGAAGCAATACTTGACGGAGAAATTCCAAATGATTATGAAGCCGCTTATAATTTAATGATTGAAAAAGCCGCTGTGCTGAATTTAAAGCCATTGGCATAAAATATTGCATAACATTTTTTTTATGTATTGTTGCTGTTTGATTTTAAAATAGCCTGCCGAAGACAGGGCCTGTTATTAAAAAAAATATGCATAACCAGTATGATTTTTGCATGAAAAACTTAATTATAATCGAAATAATAAATTGACATATAAATAATTCTACCCATGGCAGTTTTAAAATTCAGGGCATATTACGAAGAAGATGAAGCCGTTTACAGGGATGTGGTAATAAAACATTCTCAAAATTTTTTCGACCTGCACAATGCAATCTTAAAATCTTATGAGTTTGACAATAAACACCAGGCAACTTTTTACAGGAGCAACGATAACTGGCAGCGCGGCAGGGAAATTACACTTGAGAAGTATGATAAAGCATATAAAGCCGAACCGCTGATAATGATTAATACAACTATCGGCAGCGAAATCCGCGATACAAACCAGAAGTTTATTTACGTTTACGATTTTGAAAAAAACTGGACCTTTCATATTGAGCTCATTAACGTGTCAAAAGAAGAAAGCAGTAAAATAATTTATCCGGCAACATCAAGGGTGGAAGGCATTGGCCCGCAACAATACGGCACCCGCAGCCTGCTGGGTAAAAAATTTGTAGATATTGAAGAGAAATATGATTTGCCTCAAAGCAATGAAGGCTTTAGTGAAGAAGGAGAGGAGACTGAGACCGGTGTAGAAAGTAATGATGAAAGTTCTGATGACGAATAATGCTGTAATTGCTCAAATGTGTTTATATAAAAGAGGCGTCTTGCTTTAAGCCCGCCTCTTTTAATTTGGCGATAAGCGTTGAATGTCGCAACGTAATGAGCTACCACTGTATGTTATCTTCAATATATTTTATTAAATCATCTGCCATTACCTGCTGCTCATTTACATGCGGATGACCGGGCGTGTTCTTATAAGGAAAAAAAAGTGCAGTGATCTTTTTATCGTGCATATTTTCTACAGCTTTTGAAACATAACTCGGCCATGCTGAACCTTCTTTTGTAGCGTCCATATTTCCCAGGGCACAAATAATATGGGCTTTGGGATATTTACCGCGAATGCTTTCAATAAAATCCTGGTAAGCTTTAATAATTTGTTCCGGCGATGGCGCTGTTGTGCCAAAACGATGTTTAAATTGTTCATGTTGCGGCTGTTGTACCAGCCAGCAATCATTCTGAAATAGATTAATAACCACTATATCCGGTGAGTATTTGCTGAAATCCCATTTGCTGTTTACATCATCGCCATATAAACGGTCATACATTTCTGGCATTACCTGCGGAAACCAGCTTATTAAAATGCCAATACCACTGCGGGCAATACAACTATATTGCGCATTGAAATGTCTTGCAGTAATAGCAGCGTAGCCCAGGTAATTATCTTCAAACGGCGGCGTGCCTCTGTCCTGGCCGCTGGTATCCAAAACACCATAACCGCAGGTAATAGAGTTACCATAAAATTCTATTTTTCTTTTTTGGGCTGCAGGTGCTTTGGAAATAGTTGTGCCCGCATCAAGCTGAAACTGGTAGAACCATGTTCTCCCAAAAACCCATTCTGTTCTTTTAAAAAGCTGCACCGTATGCCTTCCCGTTTGCAGGCCGGAAGCAAGCGTATATAATTGTTTTGAAGAATCCATTTTTATATCAGGCATAAGTTGCCCGTCAACGATAACTTTAAAATAATTAGTGCCTTTTTCATCGCGGAGTAAAGCTTTCACACCGGTTCCTTTAAAATTAATGGTGATGGAATTTCCCGGCCAGCTTAGCATAGCCGAATCATCATTAACGCTTACACGGCCTTCGTAACGAATATGCGGGTCGTTGCTTTTAATAATGACTTGCGCAAATCCGTTCAACGAAACAGTGCAAAATATAATTACACTTATAAAATTTTTCATACTGTATTCAGCGGTTGTTTGAACTAACAGCAATATAACATGTTGCTCTATTAAAATTATTTATTATGAAGATTGAACTGTCGTTTCGACGATAGGAGCGATCTCTTGTATTATTAACGACTTAAAATTTCATGAGATGTCTCGTTACCCCGACATGATGATCTAAAAATCTTACTGAATGATTTATAAGAGCTTTATTAATCTTTTCTTATCATTACAAAATAACCGGTGCCAACATTATTGGCTTTTGCATCTGCTGATGGCAACGTTGCCTTTCCTGCCGGATAACTTTTGCTGTACACATTGTAATAGCGATACTGTGCAGCAATCTGCCCCTCTTCTTTTTTAAAATCATTCAACCAGGCTGGAATGGTTGAATGATAGTTGGAGTCGAGGGTTTCATACGCCACATACACTATTGCATCTTCATCTGTAGTGAAGCTTAAAAAATTGTCAGCAGCCGTGTCTTTTTCATTAATATTGGTTTTAATAAAGGTCAACCCTTCATACC
>JAEWJV010000570.1 GCA_023386395.1 Bacteroidota bacterium | reverse complement strand
AGCATACCTTACCTGCATAATAAATATGGCTTTTTTGCTGCTGTTGCGCTCATGCTTTTAATCCCCGTGGTTATGATCTATGAGTTTAAAAAACGAGGCTGGTTTAAACGTTGAGACTATGCATTTTTACTCATCATCCATGCCTTAAATTCGGCAAAGGAAGGCTGCATTTCAATGCTTTGTTTTTCACGGCTGAGCAAATATTCAACACTTTCAGGCACTTCAATTTTTTGTTTTGTAACGGCTTCCACTATTTCCGGAAATTTTACAGGGTGCGCCGTTTCCAGAAAAATACCGGATGGTTTTGGCAAGACACTATTATCAGGTTCATTGTTATTCCATTCCATGTATTCTTCCAGTGCATAATAGGCCACAGCGCCATGCGGATCTAAAACATAGTTATATTTTTCAAAAACATCTTTGATCGTTTCTTCCGTAGTTATATCATCAATACTTGTACTGCTGAGCTGCGATTTTAAATCATCCGTTTTTTGATGGAACAGTTCAAGTATGCGGATGAAGTTGCTGGGATTGCCTACGTCCATTGCATTAGAGATAGTTGCTACAGATGGTTTAGGCTGATAATTACCTGTTTTTAAAAATTCCGGTACTACATCATTGGCATTGCAGGCTGCAATAAAATGTTTAACCGGCAGGCCTGAAATATGTGCCAGTATGCCTGCACATATATTTCCAAAATTGCCACTCGGGACGCTGATGATTGGCGGTTCTTCCTGCTGCCACTGCTGATAAGCATAGAAATAATATAACTGTTGCGGAAGCCATCTTGCCACATTGATAGAGTTGGCAGATGTAAGCGAATATTTATTATTGAGGTCAGCGTCTGCAAATGCCTGCTTTACGATGCTTTGGCAATCATCAAAACTGCCTTTTATTTCAATAGCTGTAATATTTTCACCCAATGTTGTTAGCTGTAATTCCTGTACAGGACTAACTTTTTTTGAAGGATATAAAATGATTACATCAACACCTTCAACAGCGAGAAAACCATTGGCAACAGCGCCGCCGGTATCGCCGGATGTAGCAACGAGCACGGTTGTTTTTTGATCTTTATTGCGGTTGAAATAACCAAGGCAACGGCTCATAAACCTTGCACCCACGTCTTTAAAAGCAAATGTGGGGCCATGAAATAATTCAAGCGAATAAATATCATCGCTCACTTTCACTAACGGAAAATTGAAGTTGATGGTCTCGTTTACAATATGCTGTAACACATCATCGGGAATACTTCCGCCAACAAAAGGCTTCATTACGGTAAAGCCGATTTCTTCTTTTGAATATGATTGTATGTTAGCAATAAAACTCCTGGATAATGTTGGTATTGATTCAGGAAAATATAATCCTTTATCAGGCGCCTGGCCTTTAACAGCGGCTTCTTCGAAAGTGGCAGATGGAGAAATTTTATTTAGGCTGTAGTAGTTCATGCTGAATAGAATTGTTGCAGTACAAGGGAGTGACACAACCGTGTTTAATAGTAGTACTGCAGCTTAGTTCATAATAAAAAATCCTCTTAGTTTTTTAATCATAAAAACCCGGGTTCACACAATCTTCACGCCTTCTTTATTAATAGTTGTTACATGCGTGTGATAGGCCATACCCATTTTATCGTAAATGCTTTTCATGGCAGCTTCCACGGCAATAGCTGTTGCTGCATCTTTGCTGAGCATGAAAATAGATGGCCCGGATCCTGAAATGCCGCCGCCCAATGCACCGGCTTCCTTGCTTGCTTTTTTTATATCATCAAAACCTGGTATCAATATGCTGCGCACCGGTTCAATAATTACATCTTCCAGCGAACGGCCAATCAAATCATAATCATGATTGATGAAGCCTGCAACGAGCCCTGCAATATTGCCCCATTGTTTAATGGCATCTTTTAATAAAACCTGTTGCTTTAAGATTTGGCGTGCATCTGAAGTGCGGACCTCTATTTGTGGATGCACAACGGTTACATGCAGAGGCGGTGCATCAATATTAATGATATCCAGCGGGAAAACCGAACGTATCAAAGTAACACCGCCGTAAATGCAGGGTGCAATATTATCGGCATGTTTTACGCCGCAGGCCACTTTTTCGCCATTCATGGCAAAGCGCACCAGATCCTGTTTTGTAAAACGATTACCTAATAAATGATTGGCGGCAACAACAACACCCGCTGCGCTGGCTGCACTTGACCCAATGCCGCTGCCCGGCATGATATTTTTTTTGCTTGTTAATTTCAGCCCCTTTATATCTGTGGCTTCTTCCAGTAATGCAAGCAATGCTGCACCGCTTACATTTTTTTCTGCTTCGGTAGGTAAATCAAAATCATCTTTATTGATGATCTGAACGCCGGGTTCATCGCTTATTTCCACGGTAAGTTCATCGCAAGGGCAATCCAATGCGAAGCCAAGAATATCAAAGCCGCAAACAATGTTGGCGACGGTTGCACTGCTATTTACTTTAACTGATTTCATTACACCCTCGCTACTCTTATAATATCAGCAAATACACCGCTCGCCGTAACATCGGCGCCGGCGCCGGCGCCTTTTACAACCAGTGGCTGTTCGGGATAACGTTGCGTGTAAAATAAAACAATATTGTCTTTGCCATACAGATGATAGAAATCTGAATCAGCAGGAATATGTTTTAAACCCACATTGGCGCTTTTGCTTTCCGGTGAATTAATAAATTCCGCTACAAATTTCAGCTTGCAGTTTTTTGCGGCAGCTTCGTTGTATAATTTTTTAAAATGATCTTCATGTTTCAACATGGCTTTATAAAAATCATCCACGCTTCCTTCAAAACATTCCTTAGGCAAAAAACCATTGTTGGTTATGTCTTCCATTTCAAATATCTCACCGGCTTCCCGTGCAAGAATTAATATTTTCCGCATCACATCCGTTCCGCCTAAATCCAAACGCGGGTCAGGTTCTGTATAACCTTCATCCTGCGCCTGTTTCACCACTTCTGCAAACGGCTCTATGGCATCATAATTATTGAACACGAAATTTAAGGTGCCTGAAAGCACTGCCTGTATTTTGGTTACCACATCGCCGCTTCTTCTCAGATCATTTAATGTGCCGATTACAGGTAATCCTGCACCCACATTAGTTTCAAACAAAAAGAGCGCATTATATTC
>JAEWJV010000193.1 GCA_023386395.1 Bacteroidota bacterium | reverse complement strand
GTATTGGGATGGGCATTGAAGCAACTATCAAAAAAGAAAATAATCATGCAAATCATATAATCCCATAAATCCAGGTGCAGGCAATGCAAATAATACGAAGCATACAAAACAGGATTTACGAAATACGCGGCGAACGTGTTATGCTCGATTTTGATTTGGCCGCTTTATATGAAGTGGAAACGAAAGTGTTGAATCAATCTGTAAAAAGAAATATAAAAAGATTTCCGCCAGATTTTATGTTCAGGCTTACAGTTGCTGAATGGAATAATATGCGGTCACAAATTGTGACTGCATATGCGCAACCTGCTGAAAATAAGGAAAGTAACAGGTCACAAATTGTGACCACATATCAGAACAAAAGAAATACAAGTGTTACACCTTATGCATTTACCGAACAAGGTGTAGCAATGCTAAGCGGTATATTGAACAGTGATAAAGCCATCAATATGAACATCGCTATTATGCGGGCTTTTGTTGAGATAAGAAAAATATTGCTGCAGCAAAACAATTTGAAAGAGAAATTAAAACAAATAAAAGATAGGTTGGGCGAACATGATGATCAGTTAAGCCAGATTTATGATGCGATGGAAAACCTGCTGGATGAAAAAGCATCGCAACGTAAGTGGGAAGAAAGACAAAGAATAGGTTATAAAAAGTAAGCTTGATTTAGTTGAATGGACTTATATAGGTGAATTTATTAAAGTTGTTTTATCAATCAGGATAGAAGACTGAATTAACACTTTGCAAAATATCAAACTTGTAAAAATTCCCCTTTAGGGGATAGGATATGACGAAACAATATTTCATAGAATTAGCTGAATACAACATCTGGGCAAACAATATAGTTTGTAGTTGGCTGCAGGATATTTCTGATGAACAATGGAACAAGCCAATCGTCAGCAGTTTTAACAGCATACAGGAAACGGTTTTACATATTATCAGTGCAGAAAATATATGGCTGCAAAGGTTCAGGAATGAACCGGCGAAATGGTTGCAGTCAACATACAAAGGAACAAAAGAAGAACATATAGCACTTTGGAAGAAAACATCTGAATCTTTCAAACTATTTGTTGAAAATTTTAATGAAATGGACATCACTAAAAACCTTGATTTTAAAAGATTGAACGGTACTGTATATTCAATGCCTTTTTACCAGTTGTTTGCACACGTCGTCAATCATGCAACATATCACCGCGGACAATTGGTGACCATGTTGCGGCAATCGGGGTTTATAAATGTTGGCTTAACAGATTTACTGGGCTATTACAGGTAACAGTTGTATTAAATTGAAATATATCTCACAATAAAACCCACTGGCTGGGTTCACAATAAAAAATGTTTTTATGGAAACACTTGAATTAGTTAAAGAAGAAACTGCTAAACCAAAAGTTGAAAATATCAGTGGCAGTGAAGCCGTGATGAGAGCATTGATCGCTGAAGGCGTGGAAACAATTTTTGGTTATCCGGGCGGGGCTATTATGCCTATTTATGATGCGTTGTTTGATCACGACGATAAACTGAAACATATACTCGTGCGCCACGAGCAGGGCGCCATACATGCAGCGCAGGGCTTTGCACGCACCAGCGGTAAAACGGGCGTTGTATTTGCAACAAGCGGCCCGGGCGCCACAAATCTTGTAACCGGCCTTGCCGATGCACAGATTGATTCTACGCCCGTTGTTTGCATTACAGGCCAGGTGTTTGCGCACCTGCTGGGTACCGATGCTTTCCAGGAAACAGATGTAATAAATATTACAACGCCTATTACCAAATGGAATTACCAGGTTACCGATGCCAACGAAATTCCTTCAGCACTGGCAAAGGCTTTTTACATCGCTTCCAGCGGAAGGCCGGGACCGGTACTTATTGATATTACCAAAAATGCGCAGGTGCAAAAATTTGATTTTGCAGGATATAAAAAATGCGATCACATACGCAGCTATCGTCCAAAACCAATTGTTCGAAAAGAATATATAGAAGAAGCGGCGAAGCTTATTAACGAAGCAAAAAAGCCATTCGTGCTTTTTGGGCAAGGTATAATTCTTGGCCAGGCTGAAAATGAATTTAAAGCTTTTATTGAAAAAGCAGGCATACCGTCTGCATGGACAATACTGGGTTTAAGCGCTTTGTCAACAGATCATCCTTTGAATGTCGGCATGCTTGGTATGCACGGTAATTATGGCCCCAATGTTTTAACCAATGAATGCGATGTGCTCATTGCAATCGGTATGCGTTTCGATGACCGCGTTACAGGCCGGTTAGATAAATATGCCAAGCAGGCAAAGATTATCCACCTGGATATTGATCCCGCAGAAATTGATAAAAATATAAAAACTACGGTTCCGGTTTGGGGCGATTGTAAAGAAACATTGCCTTTGTTAACAGAGCTGGTTGATAAGAAGGAACACAAAGAATGGCTTCAAAAATTTAGAGGATACACAAGGCAGGAAGAAGAGATTGTTATTGAAAAGGAAATGCATCCAGCTGTTGACGAAATGAGCATGGCTGAAGTGCTTAATGTATTGAATGAATTAACCAAAGGCGATGCAGTTATTGTAACAGATGTTGGCCAGCACCAGATGGTAGCCTGCCGTTATGCAAAATTCAATCAGTCAAAAAGTAATGTAACATCCGGCGGTTTAGGCACAATGGGTTTTGGTTTGCCGGCTGCTATCGGTGCCAAATATGGTGCACCGGAAAGGCAGGTAGTTGCTATTATAGGCGATGGTGGTTTTCAAATGACGTTGCAGGAAATGGGAACTATTATGCAGTATGGTGCAGCGGTAAAAATCCTTATACTGAATAATAATTTCTTAGGCATGGTGCGCCAGTGGCAGGAGCTCTTTAATGCAAAAAGATATTCTTTCGTAGACATACAAAGCCCTGACTTTGTAACTATAGCAAAAGGTTATGGCATTGAAGGTAAATCTATTAATAACAGGAAAGACTTAAAAGCTGCTTTGCAGGAAATGCTTGATTACAAAGATTCTTATCTGCTTGAAGTAATGGTTGGAAAAGAGAATAATGTATTCCCCATGGTGCCGCAGGGCTGCAGCGTTGCAGAGATAAGATTGAAATAATTGTCTGAACCGGAATTTATCAGATGTAAAGATTAACAGGATTAAATAATTTATCATGAGTGATTTAAAAAATAATCAAAGTGCTAAACATTCCTCTTCAGGGACTGTAGGCAAACAGGAATTTACTGTAACCGTTTATACAGAAAACCAGATTGGTTTACTTAACAGGATTGCCATCATTTTCACAAGAAGAAAAATAAATATTGACAGTTTAAATACATCTCCCACCGAGGTTGAAAGCGTACACCGTTTTACAATTGTAATTAATGAAACGGAAGATGTAGTGCGCAAGCTTTGCCGCCAGATTGAAAAGCAGGTGGAGGTATTAAAGGCATATTACAATACCAATGATGAAATTATATGGCAGGAAATGGCCTTATATAAAGTGCCCACAGATGAACTTGCGGCAAAAGCAAAAGTGGAAAGGCTGCTCCGCGAAAAAGGCGCACGTGTTGTGGCAATACGCCGGGATTATACTGTATTTGAAACCAGCGGCCACCGCGAAGAAATTGAAGGCCTGATGAAAGCGCTGGAACCATATAGCCTGATTGAATTTGTGCGCACAGCCCGTATTGCCATTATTAAAGACAGCAAAGGCTTTCATGCGAAACTGAAAGAATTTGAAAGCGAACAACCGGCAGAAGAATTGGTAGAGAACGAATTTTTAAACCAGCAGGATAAAGTGTTTAGCATGTAAGCCATCTGATTAAATAGTAAGGATTAAAGATTATAGTTTTATTTATGAAGCCACAAAACATTATTCCAATGCTTGCCTACGAAAACGGGATTGCCGCTATCGAATGGTTATGTAAGGCGTTTGGTTTTGTGGAGAATAAGGAAATGCGTTTTATGGAGGGAAATATGGTAACGCATGCTGAACTGATATTGAATGATAATGTCATTATGCTGGCAACACCTTCGGCAGATTATGAAAGTATAAATACACACCGGCTGCATTGTGAACGGATAAATAAGTGGTTGAATAATCCTTATATAGCAGATGGCTTATTGGTATATGTTGATAACGTGGAGGCACATTACACAAACGCAAAAGAAAACAACGCAGAAATCTTATCGGAGATAGAAGATGGTTTTCCTGCCAAACGTTATCGTTGTGCAGATATTGAAGGCCACAGATGGATGTTTATGCAAAAAAGTTAAATAAGAATGTTACATAGCATGGAAAAAGTTTTTAAATACATCAAAAGAAACAGGGAGATCTTTTTGGAATTGGTAAACGGCTTAAGTATTGAAGAGCTTAATAAAATTCCGGCAGGTTTTAATAATAATATTGCCTGGAATTTCGGGCATATTGTTGTAAGCATGCAATCATTGTGCTATGTGCGTCCCGAAATAAAACCGGATATTGATATTCCTTTCAAAGCAAAATATCAAAAAGGATCAAAGCCGGAAAGTTTCATAACACAGGAAGAAATTGATGTGCTTAAGCTGCAGCTTCTTTCAACCATTGATGCTATTGAGCAGGATGTGAAGCAGGGCGTGTTTAAAAATATCAAGCCATATTCAACGGCGACTTATGGATATGAAATGAATACGGTTGAAGAAATTCTTACCTGCACACTGGCGCATGATTCATTGCATTATGGTTACGCTTTGGCTCAAAAAAAATTAGTTTAAACAGCGTTATGAAAGCTGAAAAAGTAATACCGGTATTAAGGATATTCGATTACAACAAGGCCATCGAATTTTATGTGGACTGGCTTGGGTTTAAAGTGGAATGGGAGCATCATTTTGAAGAGAATACGCCGGTATATATGGAAGTTACAAAAGGTGGTATTACATTTCACTTAAGTGAACATCATGGCGACGGAACGCCCGGAACACATGTGTTTATATGGTGTGAAGGCGTGAAAGCATATCATGAAGAACTCATCAGAAAAAAATATAAATACAACAGGCCGGGCCTTGAAAAAACATTTTATGGGGCACTGGCATTTACGGTAAATGATCCTTTCAATAACAAAATAATATTTAACCAAAAGCTAGATAACAAAACCAATGAATAAGCTGCTTTCCAATATATTGTTTTCTTGTTTTATTGCAGTGTTTGCAATAACCGGGAATGCGCAAAACATCATCATCCAGACACAAAGCACTTCACTTGCATTGCGTGTAAATAATAATAAGCAATTGCAGCAGCTTTACTTTGGTAATCGTTTTTCCGACACATCGGCTTACGCATCTTTTAATATGGCGCGAACACCTGCTTTTCCAACGGCCGGTATCAATTACAACAATGAGCCTGCCATGCAGGTACAGCATGTTGATGGCAATATTTCTCTGCAACTGAATTATGTAGATCATTCAATAGAAAAGCTAAGTGATGACATTACCATCACGCATATTAATTTAAAAGATCCTGTTTATCCCTTTTATGTAACGCTCAATTTTGCAGCTTACAATAAAGAAAATATAATTGAAGAATGGACAAGCATTCATCACGAAGAAAAAACGCCGGTTACTTTAATGCGCTATGCGTCTTCGTTTTTGAGTTTGAATGATAATAACTTTTATCTCACACATTTTTATGGCGACTGGGCAAGCGAAATGCAGTTAGAAGAGACAAAACTGCCCGGAGGTATCTTTAATATTCAATCTAAGTTGGGTACAAGGGCAACGAATTCTGAATTGCCGTCGTTTATGATATCGCCCGGCAAACCCGCTGAAGAAAATGAGGGCGATGTGTTTGCGGGCTCGCTGGCATGGAGCGGAAACTTCAACCTGCAATTCGAGAATATTCAATATGGGCGCAGCGGCGGTTCTTTGAAGATTATTTCCGGCATTAATGCTTATGCTTCCAACTATTTATTAAAGCCAAAGGAAACCTTTAATACACCACATTTCATCTTTACTTATACATCGAAAGGTAAAGGGCAGGCCAGCCGGAATTTGCATGCATGGGCTTTGAAATATGGTGTGTGGAATGGCTTTCAAACAAGGCAAACTTTACTCAACAATTGGGAGGCCACTTATTTCAACTTTACACAAGACACATTGGTAAACCTCTTTGATGGCGCCAAAAAAATTGGCGTTGATTTATTTTTGTTAGATGATGGATGGTTTGGTAACAAGCATCCCCGTCATGCAGACACGGCAGGTCTCGGCGACTGGCAGGCGAATAAAACAATATTGCCTGATGGCATTGGGTATCTTGTAAAAAATGCCGAGGCAAAAGGTATTCATTTCGGCATATGGATTGAGCCTGAAATGGTAAACCCGAAAAGTGATTTATATGAACAGCACCCTGACTGGATTTTAAAATTACCTAACAGGCCCGAAGATCTGTCACGCAACCAGTTGGTGCTTGATCTTACCAATCCCAAAGTGCAGGATTTTGTATATGGCGTGCTGCATAATTTACTTACAGAAAATCCCCTCATTGCCTATATAAAATGGGATTGCAACCGCCCGATGACGAATGCCTACAGTCAGTATCTCGGTGCAAATCAGCAGGCATTATATGTTGATTATGCAAACGGCTTATATAATGTTTTGCAGCGGGTGCGTAAAGAATTTCCAAAGCTTGAAATGATGTTATGCTCGGGTGGTGGTGGCCGTGCAGAATATGGTGCATTGAAATATTTCAATGAATTTTGGGCCAGTGATAATACTGATCCTGTTGAGAGAATTTTTATGCAATGGGGTTACTCTTACTTTTTTCCTGCAGCTACAATATGCGCACATGTTACTAACTGGGGAAAGCAAAGTTTGAAATATAAAATCGATGTTGCCATGCAGGGCAAGCTTGGCTTCGATATAAGGGTGAATGACCTGAGCGATAAGGAAATTACGTTCTGTAAAACAGCAGTTGATAACTATAAACGTTTGCAAAACGTAGTTAACTATGGAAGCTTATATCGTTTAATTGCACCGTATAACAATAGTTCATCGTCATTAATGTTCGTTGACAGCAGCAAACAGAAAGCCGTGGTGTTTGCCTACAACATGTACACAAAAATGGGAGATCAGTTTCAAAATATAAAGATGAATGGCCTTGATGCAACAAAACAATATGAAGTAAGGGAAATTAATCTTGAAGATGATAAACGTCCTGCTTTCAGGCAAAACGGCAAAATATTCAGCGGCGATTTTTTAATGAATGAAGGGTTAGGCTGGTATTTGCGGGGTTCATTGCAAAGCTCAATTCTGGAATTAACTGAAGTTAAGTAAGAAGAAATTATGTTGCCAGCTATAGAATATAAATTAAGCTTCCGTTGTGTCACTCCCTTGTACTGCAACAATACTATTCGGCACTTGATGTTAATAGTAAAATAAAGCAACAACTTGCGGCGCGATCAATCAGTAATAAATAAAAAAACAAAAACAATTTCAAATTTTCAAATCATCAAATTTTCAAATTAATGGCAAAACTAAATTTTGGCGGAGTAGAAGAAAACGTAGTAACACGTGAAGAATTTCCGCTTAGTAAAGCACAGGAAGTTTTAAAAAATGAAACTGTTGCAGTAATAGGTTACGGCGTACAAGGTCCGGGCCAGGCATTAAACCAGCGCGATAACGGCATTAATGTAATTGTAGGCCAGCGCAAAAATTCTAAAACATGGGATAAAGCGGTTGCCGACGGTTTTGTGCCCGGCGAAACATTATTTGAAATTGAAGAAGCCCTGGAAAAAGGAACCATTATTTGCTATTTGCTGAGCGATGCCGCACAAATTGAATTGTGGCCCACTGTCAAAAAACATTTAACTGCAGGCAAAGCATTGTATTTCTCTCATGGTTTCGGAATAACTTTTAACGAGCAAACAGGCATTATCCCTCCGGCTGATGTGGATGTATTTTTAGTAGCGCCAAAAGGTTCAGGCACATCATTGAGAAGAATGTTTTTACAGGGCCGTGGCTTAAACAGTTCTTATGCTATCTACCAGGACGCAACCGGCAAAGCAAAAGACCGTGTAGTTGCATTAGGCATTGCTGTAGGCAGCGGTTATTTGTTCGAAACTGATTTCAGGAAGGAAGTATTCAGCGACCTTACCGGAGAACGCGGCACATTAATGGGCGCCATACAGGGAATCTTTGCAGCACAATACCAGGTGTTGCGCGATAAAGGACATTCTCCTTCTGAAGCATTTAACGAAACCGTTGAAGAATTAACGCAATCATTAATGCCGCTCGTTGCGGAAAACGGGATGGACTGGATGTATGCCAATTGTTCAACAACAGCACAACGCGGCGCATTGGACTGGTGGAAAAAATTCCGTGATGCAACAGCGCCTGTATTTAAAGAATTATATGAAAGCGTAGCAACTGGTAAAGAAAGCCAGCGTTCAATCGACAGCAATTCGCAACCGGATTACCGCGAAAAATTAAATGAAGAATTGAAGGAATTGCGCGAAAGCGAAATGTGGCAGGCAGGCACAACGGTTAGAAGCTTAAGGCCTGAAAATCAAAATGTGTAATTTGTTATCATGAGCCTGTGAATACGCATAAAATAAATTTATGCGTATTTTTACATTTATGAAAACGCGATTGAATTTAACCATTGATGAAGATTTGCTTAAGAAAGTAAAGCTGTATGCTAATAAGAATAATGAAAGCATTTCTAATTTGGTAGAAGAATATTTTGCAACTATTGTAAAAAAGCCCAAGCGAAAATCTTTATTAGATATTTTGGATGAATTGCCTAAGCCGAAAGAAATTTATCCGAAAGATTTTGATTTTAAAGAAGAATATTATAAAGAAAGGGCAAAGAAGTATGGCTTTTAGAATAATGCTTGACTCCAACATAATTCTTGATCTTTCTCTGCAACGGTCAGATGATTTGGAAGACCTTAAGTCAATTTATAGAAAAATTACCGAAGGTGAGTTCAGATGTTATTCAACAACTTCGATTATCCATACATGCGCTCACTTCTTAATTAAGTCTGTTAAGCTTCAAATTGCAAAAGAGATTCTTCTGAGTTTATTGGTTAATGTAAAAATTATTGAAGCAAATCATGATCTTGTAAAAGATGCAATACAGTCTGAATTTATTGATATAGAAGATGCGCTTCAATATTATACAGCATTACATCATAAATTGGATTGCATTATAACAAGAGATAAAAAAATCATCAAAGCTGCAAAATTGCAATTGCCTGTTTATGACCCTGCAACTTTTATAAAAAAATTTATGAATTAAAATGAGCACAATAACCGATACAAAGCCTGCCTTCGACTTTCAGGCGGCAGCCCTGCGATTAAAAAACGTGGCTATAAAAACGCCATTGCAATACAACCGCAATCTTTCTAAAAAATATAAATGCAATGTTTATTTAAAGCGCGAAGATTTGCAGGTAGTGCGTTCTTACAAACTGCGCGGCGCTTATAACATGATGAAAAGTTTACCGGCGGAACAGCTTGCAAAGGGCGTAGTATGCGCAAGTGCCGGCAATCATGCGCAGGGATTTGCTTACAGTTGTAAAAAACTCAATGTGCATGGCGTTGTATTCATGCCTGTGATTACGCCTAACCAAAAAATCAACCAAACAAAAATGTTTGGTGAAGACAATATTGAAATAAAACTGGTGGGCGATAATTATGATGAATGTGCGGCTGCAGCTAAAGAATTTACGAAAGCCAATAACATGACCTTCGTTCATCCTTTTGATGATCCGCGTGTAATGGAAGGCCAGGCAACTGTGGGGATGGAAATACTGGAACAAATAGATAGTGCTCCTTCAGGCGAAAGCGGCATTGATTATTTGTTCGTACCTGTTGGCGGCGGCGGCCTGGCTTCGGGCGTTGGCACTTATTTTAAAACCTATTCGCCCAAAACAAAAATTATTGGTGTGGAACCGGAAGGCTCACCTTCCATGTATAAAGCTTTTCGCGAAGGTGGCCCTGTTACATTAACCACTATTGACACCTTTGTTGATGGGGCAGCCGTAAAACGTTCAGGCGACCTTACCTATAAAATTTGCAGTGAAGTATTGGATGACCTGCACCTTTCGCCCGAAGGAAAAGTTTGCTCAACCATTTTACAGTTATATACGCAGGATGCAATTGTTGCAGAGCCTGCCGGCGCTTTAACGGTGAGTGCATTGAGCGATTATGCCAGCGAAATAAAAGGTAAAAATGTTGTTTGTGTAGTAAGTGGCGGCAATAACGATATTGACCGTATGAATGAAATAAAAGAACGTTCCCTGCAATACGAAGGCTTAAAACATTATTTCCTTATCCGCTTTGCACAACGCCCCGGCGCTTTAAAGGAATTCGTTAATAATGTGCTTGGTCCTGATGATGATATTACCCGTTTTGAGTATATGCAAAAACACAACAAAGAAACCGGCCCGGCATTGGTTGGCATAGAATTAAAAAGAAAAGAAGATTACAAGGTGTTGTTATCAAACCTTAAAAAATTCAATATTAATTATACAGAGCTGAAAAAGGATGATAACATGTTTGGTTACGTAGTATAAGCTCTTCAGCCATTAAACTTGTTAGCATGTAAAGCTTTTGCAGCCATGTTTTATTTACATTTACCTCTATGAAGGATAAGCAAAAGCTTTCACTATTCGATATTACAATAATTGCTATTGGCCTCGTAGTAGGCATGGGCATTTTTAGAACAGCAAAAGATGCCGCCGCTGCTTCCACATCTCCCGCCATGTATTTTGGCGTTTGGATATTAGGTGGTTTAATTGCAATATGCGGAGCGCTTACTTATGCGGAAATAGGTTCCCGTTACCCGGTAACTGGCGGCTATTATAAAATATTTGCTGTTTGCTATCATCCTTCACTTGCCTTTGGCATTAACTGCATCATTCTTATATCAAACGCAGCATCGCTGTCTGGTGTTGCACTCATCGGCAGCGAATATATTGCACCGCTTATTTTTGAAAACCCTACAGCATTTAATGAAGCCATGCTGGCCATTGCAGCCATAGTAATATTTTATGGTGTTAACCTCATGGGTTTGCGCATGAGTTCAAACACGCAAAATGTGCTTATGATTATTAAACTGTGTTTAATACTTGTTTTAATTGCCGCCCTTTTCTTCCCGCAGTTATACCATGCAAACACAGGAAGTGTAACTTCAGCAACCGGCGCTATTTCAACCAGTGGCATTTTGCTTTTTGGGGTTGCTTTAAAAGCCGTTTCATTTACTTATGGCGGTTACCAGCAAACGATCAATTTTGGGGAAGAAGTCCATAACCCGCAAAAGAATTTGCCGCGTGGTATTGTTATGGGTATTATTATAATCATCACATTATATCTCTGCGTAAATTATTCTTATTATAAGATCATTGGTTTTGAAGAATTAAGATCTACAAAAAGCATTGCAGCTATTGTTGCAGGGAAAATGTTTGGCACTGCCGGTGGCTATACAATTTCCATATTATTGTTTCTTGCAGTACTGGCGTATGTAAATGTTTTATTGCTCAGCAACCCGCGTGTAATGTATGCTATGAGTATGGATGGCATTTTGCCAAAAGCTTTTAAAAAGAAAGATGAAAAGAAAGATGTGCTTACAGTAAGCCTCAGCGTGTTTGCCGGTATCTGCGTTATTGTTCTATTTTTTGCAGACAGGTTCGAGCAGATACTCAGCTTCACCATATTTTTAGACAGCATTGGTATGGCCACTTCAGCAGGCGCTATTTTTATTTTGCGTAAACGCACCAAACATCTTGATAACACCGGGATTTATAAAATGCGGTTGTACCCCATATTGCCTATTATCTTTATACTTGCCTACATTTTTGTAGGCACGGTAATCGCTATCACTAACCCGGAATATGCCGTAACCGGCATCAGCGTATTAGCGGTTTTTATTATACTGTATTTCATCTTTCGTAAAAAAGGAAAGGGCGATAATAACTTTTCAGATACAGGTTTACTCAGGCAGGAAGTGTAATTTTTTGCAGGATCAAATCGTGCCAATTATGACAAGCCGCTGACTTTACAAATGTTCCATTAATGCAGCATGTTGTACTTTTACACTTTTTATGGCATATTTTAACTGGAACGATACCAAAAACCTTTTTTCGAAACTAACCTTTCGCCGCGTTTTTAATGCCGCTAAAGTGGTTACGAGCTACCAGTTGAGCAAGCTGTTGAAAAAGCCTGTACAATGGGGTTATCCAATTTCTATTTCCTTCGAGCCCACTACTTCGTGTAACCTGCGTTGCCCGGAATGCCCAAGTGGGTTACGTGCTTTTACCAGGCCAACCGGCATGCTGAAAAAAGATTTTTTTAGACAAACGATCGACGAAATTCATAAAGAGCTTTTATACCTTATTTTTTATTTCCAGGGCGAGCCTTTTTTGAACCCTGATTTTTTAGACATGGTGAAATATGCACACGATAAAGGCATTTATACCGCCACATCAACCAATGCGCATTTTCTTACCGACGAAAAAGCTAAACGTACGGTTGAAAGCGGCATTGACCGTTTGATTATTTCTATCGACGGCACCACGCAGGACGTGTATAAGCAATACCGTGTGGGCGGTAATCTTGAAAAAGTATTGGCAGGCGCCCGCAATATTGTGAAATGGAAAAAAGAACTTAACAGTAAAACACCGTTTGTGTTTTTCCAGTTTTTAGTGGTTAAGCCAAATGAACACCAGATAGAAGATGTAAAACGTCTTGCCAAAGAAATTGGTGTTGACCAGGTACGTTTTAAAACAGCGCAGGTATATGATTATGAAAACGACCCTCATAACCTTATTCCCACCATTGATAAATACAGCCGTTACCGCAAGGATAAAAACGGCGTTATGCAAAGTAAAAGCGGCATGAAAAACCACTGCTGGAAACTGCAGCATGCCAATGTAGTAACATGGGACGGCATGGTAGTGCCCTGCTGTTTTGATAAAGACGCCATGCACCGGCTGGGGAATTTAAATACGCAGTCATTTAAAGAGATATGGCATAACGATAACTATAAACAATTTCGCAGCGAGCTGATGAAAAGCCGTAAGAATATTGACATCTGCGCCAACTGCAGTGAAGGCCTGACGGTTTGGGAAGATTAATCATCCTTCAGTTTACGTTAATATAGATTCACAAATGTAATCAGGAATAATGCCTGAAGAACGTATTTGCAGCGGGGCATCTTCCCTGCTTGTATTGCCCGAAAGCACCAGCGTTGTTTTTACACCGAATTTATTACCGCCAAGTATATCAGCCTGCAAGGTATCTCCCACCATTAAGATTTCACTCCTGTTATAATTGCCCATTGAATTTAATTCATCATATGCATAAATAAACATTTGTGAATCGGGTTTGCCAAAATGAATAAACTTCCTGTCAAGTGTGCTTTCAATAAGCTTGGCAATACCACCTGTTGCAACAGCTACATCATTTTTTGAAACCGGGTAAAACTTATCGGAGTTGGCAACAATTACCGGCAGGTTCTTATGACGAAGCAGGTTTACTGTTTTTGTAATATCTGTATTCCAGTCGAAGCCTTCATCATCTAAAAATACAAGTGCACTTATATCATTTAAGCTTTTTAAATCAATATCCCGTACCGGGATATGTTCAAGGCCTGATTGCAAAATATAATGAGCAGAATTTTCCGTGCCGAGGTACGCGATTTTACCATCCGTTATTTTTTGTTCAAGAAACTGCTTCGCCATCATTCCCGAAGTAATAATTTCATGCTCCTGTATATCGTGCAGCCCAAGCCTGTGAAAGCTTTCAGCCTGTTGCAACTGGCTGCGTGAAGCATCATTGGTTAACACACGAAGAATAATATCTCTGCTCCGTAGAAAATCAATCGTGTGGCGTACGCCGTGAATTAAGCCATTATAATTTTTTAATACGCCGTACGAATCAAGAAACACTACCTTAAATTGTTCTGCAATTGAAAGGAATGATTGTATCTGCATGCTTACAAATTAAGTGCTTTTAATAATTTATCTGAATCGAATTCTTTTTCAATAGAAGGAAGATATATTTCAAAGGCTTCACGTTGCAGCTTGTTGGCAAACATTTCATGAAAAAAATAGCGGCCATCTTTTACAACATAATTCAAAATGAAGAAACGATATACTTCTTTCAGAAACACTATTTCATTGGCCATAAGCGGATACACGGCGTGATAGGCCTTGAGAAAACGTATGAACCTGTCTTCCATTAAAGGCCCGATGTAATAACTGAATGCAGTGCGGTCGCCAACATTGGAAACAACACGGCTGAGAAAATAAAAATCCATCATGCGGGTTGACATGCGGAACCAATCGTAATCCCAGCGGGAAAAAAGTTTGAATGAAGTGGTGGACGCAATGGAAAAATTGCCAATGTTCCAGTCCACAAAAACGGGCATGCGCTCAATGCCCGAATGGCGGAATACTTCAAATTCCTGCAATAATAAATTGCATTGTTCGCGAATAACATTTTCATGCATGCGGTGCTCATAACGCCCGTCATCTGTTTCAAGATATTGCAGCAAAGCATGAATATCTGTTTTGAATGATTTGGATGATGTGGGCAGCGTTTTGCGTATGTTGAAGCATGCTTTATGAAACAGGGCTAATTGTTCTGCAAACTTTTCTATCTGCTCTTCATTCAATCTTCTCGGCGACCTTTTTTTTATTTGAATGGGGCGATAAAATATAACCCACGCATCAATTACATCTGTTTTATAACGGTGAATAAAAAGCTTATTGCCTTTCATGAGTGAACGTGCCAGTACGTTTTCAAATGGTGCGGGCATATTGTTGCTCATTACATCAATAATCTTGTGGTCCTGTTCAAAGTGTTCAAACCTGCCGTAATAGGAAAGCTTGGCGATAATAAAGCTTTCATCTTCAAACTTAACCCTGTACACATGATTGGTTGAAACTTTAGCGCTTATATCTACAATGCTTATAATTTTTCTTGTTTCATCGTAAGCTTCCCAGGCTTCTTTTACAATAGCTGTAAAATCTATAAACTGCAGCATATTCTCATTTATGGTGAACATGAATTATAAATTAATTCCTATACTTTTTAAAATGACGGACTTTGAGTTTAAAACCGCAGATGAATAACGATATACAGTACAAGGGAGTGACACAACAATGCTTCATATCAGTTCATTTGCCGCAAACAAAAATCTGTTCATTATATAATTTCAAAATAGCGTTTCAATTCCCAATCAGTGACCTGCTTTTCAAATTGCCGGCATTCCCATTCGCGGGTACGGATAAAATGATCCGTAAATGCTTCGCCAAAGAGGCTGGCTGCGATGTTTGAATTTTTCATAATAAGGGTTGCCTCCTGCAAGGTTGCCGGTAACCGCTGTAAAGATTTAATATCATAAGCGCTGCCTTTAACCGCATCAAGATTGAGGCTGAGTTTATGTTTTATGCCATACAGCCCCGAAGCCAGGCTTGCTGCCATAGATAAATAAGGATTGGCATCCGCGCCCGGCACCCTTGTTTCCAGCCGCGTTGCAGCCGGAACATGATTAATAACACGCAAAGCGGTTGTTCTGTTTTCTATGCCCCAGCTTACACTTGTTGCTGCCCATGCGCCTTCCACATAACGCTTGTAACTATTTATGGTTGGCGCATACATGGGCATGATAAACGGAAGGCAATATAACTGGCCGGCAATATATTGCTTCATTATTTCGCTTAAGCCATTAGCATCGCTTTCATCTTTAAAAATATTATTACCGTTTTCATCTTCAAGATGTTGATGAATATGGCCGCTGCATCCAGGCAATGCAATATTCCATTTTGCCATAAACGTTGCCATTAAACCATGTTTGTAGGCAATTTCTTTTACCGCTGTTTTAAATAATACAGCACGGTCTGCCGCTTCCAGTATATCCGTATAGTCAATGCTGGCTTCATATACACCGTTGCCGGTTTCCGTATGCAGGCCTTCCAGCGGCACATCAAATGCATGTAAAAGATTGAATAAATCATAATAGAAGGCATCATGCTGTGAAGTACGGAGCAACGAATAACCAAACATACCGGGCGTTAATGGCTGCGGGTTTACATAATGTTTATCGCTTAATGTTTGCGGTGTTTCTACAAAATTGAACCATTCAAATTCCTTTGAAAAAAAAGCTTTAAAACCAAGTGCTTCACATTGCCCGCTTATATGTTTTAACAAAGTGCGCGGGCAGGCTGCTGCTACTTCGGGTGCATGACTGAAATCGGCAAGAAAAAAAGGAATATTGTTTTGCCAGGGAATGGTTCTGTAAGTATTCAAATCAATGGTGGCAAATGCATCGGGATAACCCGTATGCCAGCCGCTTATATCGCCATTGGTATAGCACACATCATTCATATCCCAGCCAAAAACCACATTACAAAAACCAACGCCGTTTTCTATGGCTTTTACAAACTTGTTAATGTTGATGATCTTGCCACGCAGTACGCCATCAATATCCGCTACGGCAAATTTTATTTTATCAATATTGTTCTCCTGTAACCGCTGTATGATATCGGATTTCATCGCTTGTTTTTTATTTTTTGGAAGCCAGATGGAATACCCAATAAAAATTACTGTATGTATTACATTTTACATGGGTATTTCATATTTGCTTATTCTTTGCCGAAGATAAGCAAGCCGCTTATTTGTTTATATAGGAGAATTGAAATAATTCTTATTAAGCGGGCGGGTTGATTATAGTAAAAAGCCTGAGCGAAGCCGAAGGCTTTTTACTATTGAGCGGAGTCGAAATAAAAATTTTTTTTGTTACCAGCAAATGAAGGATGGCTTCGTTCATTGTGTCACCCCTTGTGCTGCATTGCTGAATGGCAGCAGCGATTACGATCGAAGCCCTTTAATAAATCTTTATATAGAAAAACCGATAAATGATCAGCACAAATGCCCTCTTGTATTAATTACTTTATGCTGTACAAGGCTTTCCAGAACTTCCGGATTAGTACAAACCGATTTTTCAATTTTAATTGTACAAATGCAATCGTGTAACTGTATAAAAAGCTCTGTTTTAGTTTTTCTTTCCTCTTTGTCCAGCTTTTTATCTATGCAGTAATACTGTACTTCAACTGTGCTGTTATCCGGCAGCATAACCAATGTTGTATAAGATAATGAAGGCATATTTTTTACAGGTATTAAATCAATTCCTGCACCACAAATTTTAAATACTGCATAAACTTATGCAGCCGTTGTGCAAAACCTATTCATCTTTCAGTTCAATCCAGACAGGTGCATGATCGCTTGTTTTTTCCCAGCCACGGACAAATTTATCAACCCCGGCGCCAACAAGATCTTTATCAACATCTGCGCTTAATAAAAAATGATCTATGCGCAGGCCTGCATTGCGGCCATAAGCATTGCGAAAATAATCCCAGAAAGTATAGATCACTTCACCTGGATATAATTTACGGATGGCATCTGTCCAGCCCTGTTCAAGCAGTTTATGAAATGCAGCTCTTGTTTCCGGCCTGAACAAAGCATCATCCACCCAGCGCTCTGGTTTATATACATCAAGCTCAGTTGGCATTACATTATAATCGCCGGTTAATATTACACGTTCACCGCTCCTGTATAATTCTGCCGCATGTTTGGTTAAGCGCTCAAACCATTTCAGTTTATAATCAAACTTGGGACCGGGCGCAGGATTGCCGTTAGGCAAATAAAGACAACCAATGGTTAAGCCGTTTACTTTAGCTTCTATATAACGGCTATGCAAATCTTCAGGGTCGCCGGGCAGCACACGACGTATTTCATGAGGCGCTTCGCCGCGTGATAAAATAGCCACGCCATTCCAGCTTTTTTGACCATGCCATATTGCTTTATAGCCAGCGTTTTCTATATCCTGCAAGGGGAACTTTTCCTGCGGCGCTTTTAATTCCTGCAGGCAAACAATATCCGGCATAGATTCTTCTAACCATTTTAATAAAACAGGCAGCCGCCCGTTAACACCATTTACATTATAGGTTGCGATCTTCATATTTGTAAATGTAAGAAGAATGAAATCTTTTTTGAACAATTATGCAGGTACCCGGAACAGAAACCGGCACTAAGATAGCCACATGAATAATGGCCCTTGGTTGCTTGACGCAGGTGTTTATTTGTAGAAATAATTTAAGGAAATGTTTAATTTTAGTAACTCGGAAGAACTGCACTAAACAGTTTTAGAAACAGGCAGTCAAAGCATCGCTTAAAATTTTATTATGAAAAAGACCATATTGTTATTATTTGCTATAATCTTTATCAGCGAATTATATGCACAGGATTCAACAAATACAATAAAATCATTACTTGATTCAAAGCGCTATTCATTCATACCTCAAACAATGAATCCCCTTCGCGGCAGGACGAGACAATTAACTTCAAGCTTTTCACTTGATGTAAAAGGAGATTCGCTTGTTGTTTATCTGCCTTATGTTGGCAGAGCTTATTCAGCGCCGGTTAACCCATCTGATGCGGGGTATAATTTTACTTCTACCGATTACGATTATACTGTTAAAAAAGGTAAGAAAAACCGTTATGAAGTTTCTATGAAAATAAAAGACCGGTTTTCAGGAACGGTATTTTATTTAACAGTGTTTGATAATAAAACGGCTTCATTGCAGGCCAGCAGCAACGATAAGCAAGGCATTTCTTATAATGGTTATATAAAACAGCTTAAATAAACTTCACTTTAATTTTTGAAAGCCGGATGAAACTGGTTCAGTGTGGCCCTCAAATAATCCCTATCTAAATGTGTATAGATTTCAGTGGTGGTAATGCTTTCATGCCCAAGCATTTCCTGCACGGCACGCAGGTCGGCGCCGCCTTCAACGAGATGTGTTGCAAATGAATGACGGAATGTATGGGGTGAAATAATCTTTGTAATGCCTGCCTTTTTAGCCAGGTCTTTAATAATGTAAAATATCATAACCCGCGATAAACTGCTCCCAAACCTGTTTAAAAAAACTATGTCTTCATAATCCTTCTTTGGCTTGATGTGAGTACGGATATTTTCTTTATAAATTTTTATATGTTTTATAGCATCGCTGCCAACAGGTATTAAACGTTCTTTATTGCCTTTGCCAATTACACGTACAAAACCAATATCGGGATAAAGATTACTTAATTTTAGATTTACCGTTTCACTTACGCGTAAACCACAACTGTACATGGTTTCCAGTATGGCCCTGTTGCGCGTGCCGTCTGGTGTGCTCATATCTATTGCAGCAATGATGTTTTCAATTTCTTCAAAGCTTAATATATCCGGTAATGCACGCTTTAATTTTGGTGCTTCCAGTAAAACAGAAGGGTCATTTGCAACAATATTTTCAAAAAGGCAATATTTAAAAAAGCATATTATGCCTGAAAAAATTCTTGCCGGGGAAGTGGCATTAATACCCATTTTCGCAATGCCCTGAATAAACTGCTGCAAATCTTTTAAAACAATATCGGCAGGTGTTTTCATATTGTTTTCTCCCTGCAGGTATTGCGTTAGCTTTTCCAGGTCACGCATGTAAGCTTCAACAGAATTATCGCTTAAAGATTTTTCAAGCTGAAGATATGCTTTATAAGATTTTTTATATGGTTGCCACATTGCACAATCCCGGATTTTTATTTCACTATTTATTTTTTACGGTTGCTATTGATGATAGCTGCTTACATTCGTTGGCAAAAATATTTAATATTCAAAGCTTAATGCTTAATAAACATGCAGCCGGTTA
>JAEWJV010000560.1 GCA_023386395.1 Bacteroidota bacterium | reverse complement strand
GCACTTACCTGCTCTGTAAGCGTTGTAAAACGGTTCCTGGCAGACACTACGTTGGCATGCGCCTGTTCTATATTTTGCTGCAACTGCGTTTTAGTGGTTTTTAAAATGATCTCTGCATCTTTCTGTTGCAACAACGCTGTTTTTACTTGTGTTCTGTTTCTAAAGTTATTCAGCAGCGGTATGCTTATGCCAACGCTGAATGAATTATAGAAGTTATTGGAAAACTGGTTGCCGTAAGGTATTTTTTGAGATATATAATTATTCTGCACCGCATACACAGGAAGTTTGTCGCCATTACTCAGCACATAATTATCTGTGGCTATGTCATTTGAACCGGTAAACTGCTGCGTGGCGGCTGCGCTTGAATAGTTGGTAGATAAACCACCATTGAAATACAGGGAAGGATAACGCTGCGAACGGTAACTTTTTACACCGTATACGGCGCTGCTTTGTCTTAATTCAGCAGCTTTAACTATGGCAAGGTTTTGTAAAGCCAGCCTGTAAATGGAATCTGTGTTTAACATGGTGTTATCTGTAATATCGGCAATATTTATTGCTTCAATTTCCATGTTTTTATTATAAAGAATGTTGAGCAGTTGTGCCAAAGTTATTTTTGCTGTTTGCAAATTATTATCAGCACTTACTACTGCCAATTCATTTTGTGCATATACGCCTTTAAGGTCAGATAATTCTTCCGGGCCAATGCTGCCATCTTCATTTAATATGTCAAGCCGCTCCACCTGTTTTGAAGATACATCCTGCTGTTGCCGGGCAGCAGAAAGCAGTTCTTCATTGGTTAATATTTGCAGGTATTGAAGGATTACATTTAAAGCCACGGCATCTTTCTGCTGCTGAATCTCGAATTCACTTGCCTGGAAAGCGAGTTTGCTTTGCTTAATACCGCGTTGAATAGAGAAAAAGTTAAACAGGGTAAGGCTGGTGTTTAAACTATAATTGCCGTACCTGATCGTTTGGTTTGAATAAGAGTTTGTGTAAGGATCAATGCTGCGGCCGTTTTGTACGCCATGGTTTATATCTCCGTTTAATGTGGGTATCATATAACCTTTTGCGTTCTGCCAGTTTGCCCTTGAAATGCCTGATGTTACTTCGCTTCGCTGTACATCATTATTATTTTCTAACGCTAATTGTATGCATTGCTGCAATGTAAGTTTGGCGGGTGTGGAATCAGCCTGCGCAAATATTGTTGTGCCTATAATTGTAAGCAATGCTATTAATGTAGTTCTTATCATAATCCGTTTCTTCATATACTTTTTACTGTTCAATTCTTCCATCTAATAAATTAATAATGCGGGAGCCATATTCAGCATTCTTTTCAGAATGTGTTACCTGTATAATGGTTACGCCATCTTCTTCGTTCAGCTTTTTAAACAACTCCATTATTTCCTCGCCCTGTTTAGAATTAAGGTTGCCGGTAGGCTCATCGGCCAATAATAATTTTGGATTGGCAACAAGCGCTCTTGCTATGCCCACCAACTGCTGCTGGCCACCGCTTAACTGCGTTGGAAAAAGATCTTTTTTACCAACGATATTAAAACGGTCAAGTATATCTGCCACGATGGCTTTTCGTTCAGATGTTTTTGAGTTCTGATAAATTAAAGGCGTTTCAATATTTTCATATACTGTCAATTCATCAATAAGATGATAAGCCTGGAAAACAAAACCGATATATTGTTTGTACAATTGCGAACGGTGTTTTTCTTTCAGTTTATTTACATGCTCGCCCATAAAATAATAATCGCCTTCATTAAATTCATCCAGCATGCCCACTACATTTAATAAAGTAGATTTTCCAGAACCGGAAGGGCCCATTACAGAAACAAATTCGCCCTGTTGAATTGTAAGATTTATATCTTTCAGAAGATAAGTTTTAGCGCCGCCTACTGTTATCCATTTTGAAAGATGTTGTAATTCTATCATGCAGATTAATTTAATGTACCTCAAGTATAAGAAAGATGTACCAATTAACACAAGTATTGAAAAGCAATTAGTTAGTAATGCAATATACAATTAAGGTGTCCGGTTTTGATACAGTTAATGTTCATTTTCAGCATAGGGCTTTGCTATACCGGACGCTTGCAGGTTAACCTGTGGGCAAGTAAATTTTTAGATTTATAATTTCTTCTCCATTATATAATCATTCATAAAATAGCCATTGCCAATATCAATATCTTCTTCACCAATTACTTTAAAGCTGAGCCGCTCATACATGCTTTTCGCTTTGTTGAAACGGTTCACGTTCAGCAATAATGATGTTGCATTTTCTTTTTTTATTGATTGAATGATGTGTTCAATGAGCAGCCTGCCAATTCCTTTTCTCTGGTGCGATGGAAGAATGTAAATTTTATTGAGTTTATATATGGTGTTTTTAAGGAAACTGTAATCAGCATAAGCAACGGGTTTGTCACCTTCTTCTGCCAGTAGAAGATTGTGGCCTTGCTCCACCTGGCTTTGTAATGAGGGCTTACTGTAAATAAGGTTCAGCATATAACTTATTTGTTCAGCAGAAAGTATGTTGCCAAATGTTGGCGGCCAGATTGTATGCGCCATTTCATGAATGGTATCTATATCTGCTGCTGTCGCCCTGCGAATTATTATATCCAAAGCCATTTTACTTAAAAATTTTTTTACTGATCCAGTGTGAAAGAAATGCACTGCCGGCACCGGTAACTGCGCCTCCGATTACATCAGTAGGATAATGTTCGCCTAAATATAGTCTTGAATAACTAACACCGGCAGCCCATGCATAAGCCGGCACAACGATGTACCATTTTTTATATTGCAACGAAACACTTGTTGCCGCTGCAAAAGCCATGGTTACGTGGCCCGAAGGAAAGGACTTTCCATCTTCATACCTGTATGGATAAACATCGTTGTATTTTTGATAAGGCCGTTGCCGGTCGAATACAAGCTTCATAATGGTTGTGGCGCCGGCAGCAATAACCACGCTGCCCGCAATTTCATAAGCTCTATATTCATCCTTTTTGTTGTGAGTGATCTTGCTTTCAACAAACAGTCCAACAGGTACTGCAATGCTTACAGGATAAGCCGAGCTTGAAACACCTTTCCATACAAATGAATTGGGATGCTGGGGATTAATATCTCTCAGCAAATTAATATCCCAGTTTTGCGCATTGGTTTTTAAAGCAATGAAAAAGCATCCTGCAATTAAGATGCTTTTAAAGATTTTGATGTTTAAAAATTTCAACATTTAAATTTCAATGATTAATAATCCAGTTCAAACAAGATTCTTCAAACTTTCTTCCAGTGTTTTAATCCTGGCTTCGGCATCAGCCTGTTTCTTTCTTTCCAGTTCAACAATTTCCGGTTTTGCATTTTGTACAAAACGCTCATTGCTCAATTTTTTTTGTACCGATTGTAAAAAATTTTTCTGGTAAGAAAGATCTTTTTCAAGCTCTGCTTTTAATGCAGCAGTGTCTGTCTGCTGTTCACTCCTGATGTAAAATTTATCTTCTTCGTTGGTAGTGACAATTGCACCTGCAATGTTTTCATTGATGAATGAAACAGAAGCCGCATTTACCTGCTTTTTTAGTATTTCTTCAAAGCTTGTATAAGTTTCTTTGTTGGCCGTTTGAATAAATAACTCAATGCTTTCTTTTGGCTTGATATTATTCTTATTCCTCGCATCGCGGATAGTGGTAATTACATTCTTCAACAGGTTTCCCTGCTGTAAAACTTCCATTGACCATTGACTATCGGCCGCTGACTGCTTCACACAAATATCATCATCATGCTTTTGCAGTAAATGATAAATTTCTTCTGTAACAAATGGCATGAATGGATGCAGCAACTGCATCAACTCTTCAAAAAATTCAATGGTCTTATTATAAACACTGGCATCAATGGGTTGCTCAAAACCTGGTTTAATCCATTCGAGATACCAGCTGCAGAAATCATCCCAGATTAAAGAATAAACCGTTTTTAAAGCTTCGCTTAATTTAAATTGTTCATACAATTTTTCTATTTCAAGTTTGGCTTCATTCAATCTTTGTTCAAACCACAAAACAGGAAAGCTATGAGCTATGAGCTGTGAGCCTTGAGCTTTTGGCTTGGAGCTCGTGGCTCGGAGCCCGAGGCCTTTTACCAGCTTCATCGCGTTCCATATTTTATTAATAAAGAAGCTGCCTTGTTTTAATGTACTTTCTTCCTTTACATCAAACAAAAGATCGTTGCCGGCGGGAGAGGAGATGAGTATGCCAAAGCGAACGGCATCAGCGCCATATTTATCTATCAGCGCAAGCAGGTCTGGCGAATTACCTAAGCTTTTGCTCATCTTTCTGCCCAGTTCATCCCGCACAATACCGGTGAAATAAACATTGCTGAAAGGTTTTTCACCTTTATATTCATAACCGCTGATTATCATCCTTGCTACCCAGAAGAAAATTATTTCCGGAGCAGTAACCAATGTTTGCGTGGGATAATAATATTCAATGTCTTTATTGCCCGGATCGGATAGACCTCTGAATACTTCCATCGGCCAAAGCCATGAAGAGAACCAGGTATCGAGCACATCTTCATCCTGTTTCAGTTGACCGTTGGCGGTTGACCGTTGACGGTTGGCTGCTTCCTCGTGCTCCGCCACATAAAGATTGCCTTCTTCGTCATACC
>JAEWJV010000552.1 GCA_023386395.1 Bacteroidota bacterium | reverse complement strand
CGTATGACGAGTACATTTTGTTTGCTGATGAGCAGGCTGATAAAGCTCCAAAGCCCGATGGCATTACCCGTCCAAGCCCGCCTTATGTTGATTTCACCCTGGGCATGGGAAAAGCAGGCGGCTTTCCCGCCAACAGCATGAGCCAGTATGCCGCATTAATGTACTGCAACTGGCTGTATAAAAAAACAGGTGTTTTTTATCGCCTGCCCACCGAAGCCGAATGGGAATATGCAGCCCGTGCCGGAAGCGAAACGGCTTATTTTTTTGGAAATGATGACAAGCAGTTAAGCGACTATGCCTGGTATGCCGGCAACAGCGAAAACAAATATCATAAAGTAATGGGCAAAAAACCAAATACTTTCGGTTTATATGATATGATGGGCAATGTGGCCGAATGGACGCTGGACCAGTATAAGGAAAATTATTTTGACGAGATAAAAGCTGACACAGATAATCCCTGGATAAAACCAGTAAGCAAACATCCAATCACATTAAAAGGTGGTATGTTTAAGGATGAAAGTAATAAGCTCCGCAGTGCAGCGAGATTAAAATCAGATCTCAAATGGAATGCCCGCGACCCGCAGATTCCGCGCAGCAAGTGGTGGAATGCTGATGCGCCGTTCATCGGGTTTCGCATTGTACAGCCCGTTAAACAACCTTCTGCCGATGAGGTTAACCAATTTTTTACGCAACTTCTTTCATTAAAATAAACATTAAACAATGACTAACGATGTAAACCAAAAACAAACCGGCAGGAGGGAATTTCTGAAAGCCACTTCCCTTGTAGCCGGCGGGTTAATGGCAGCTCCGCTCATATCAGGCGCCAATTATTTTTCGGGCGCGGATGATGTTATAAAAATTGCATTAATTGGTTGCGGTGGCCGTGGCACCGGCGCTGCCACACAAGCCCTGAGCACTAAACAAAATGTGCGGCTGGTAGCTATGGCCGATGCTTTTAAAGACAGGCTTGACAACAGTTATAATAATATTATTGAAGCACTGGAAGAAAAGAAAGACCGTGTGCAGGTAAAAGAAGAAAATAAGTTCATAGGTTTTGATGCCTATAAACATGCTATTGCGTTGGCTGACGTGGTAATTCTTGCAACACCACCTGGCTTCAGGCCCATTCATTTTGAAGAAGCCATTAACCAAAACAAGCATGTGTTTATGGAAAAGCCTGTGGCCACAGACCCTGCCGGTATACAAAGAGTGTTGGCAGCAGCAGAAAAAGCCAAAGCGCAAAAAAGAAATGTTGTCGTGGGCTTGCAACGCCGTTACCAAACTTCTTACCGTGAATTAATGAAGCGGGTGCAGGATGGGGCTATTGGCGATATAACATCTGCGCAGGCATGGTGGAATAACGATGGCGTTTGGGTGCATCCACGCCAGGCCGGCTGGACCGAAATGGAATACCAGATGCGCAACTGGTATTATTTTGTGTGGCTTTGCGGCGATCATATTACCGAACAGCATATTCACAATTTAGATGTAATTAACTGGGCAAAGAATGCATACCCGGTTCGGGCGCAGGGCATGGGCGGCCGGGAAGTAAGGGTAGGAAAAGATTACGGCGAAATATTCGACCACCATTTTGTAGAATTTCATTATGCTGATGGAACCATTTTAAACAGTCAGTGCCGCCACCAGAAAGGCACCATGAGCAAAGTGGATGAACTGCTGATTGGTACAAAGGGAAAAGTATTTTGCGATGCTGCAAATATCTCAGACAACAAAGGCAAATTGATTTACCAGTTTGATAAATTGAAGGAAAACCAGCCTTACCAGAATGAACATGATGAATTATTTGCGGCTATTGCCAAAGGCGATTATAAATTCTGGGATGCAGAGCGTGGCGCAAAAAGCACCATGACTTCTATCCTCGGCCGTATGGCCACTTATTCCGGCCAGGTGGTTGAATGGGACCAGGCTATTAATTCAGGCATAAATATTATGCCTGCTACATTTTCTTTTGACACGGTACCGCCGGCTAAGCCGGATGCTAATGGTATGTATGCCGCCGCTATACCGGGTGTAACAAGATATTTTGCATAAAATTCATGAGGCTGGCTCAGTATTTTTAAACTGCGCCAGTCTTTTAATGAGATAATCAGCCATGACTTATTTGCTTGATGGACAGGAAACTTCAAGGCTTGCCTTCAGGTTAATAAGTTTGGATGATTATGATGAATGGTTATCATTTTTTAAAGACCCGGAAACATCAAAGTATTGGAAGGCTGAAAAAGAAGATGCGGGAACGGAGTGCCGGAAATGGTATAACAGGCAATTTGAACAGTATGCAAATAATGAAGGCGGCATGAATGCATTGGTTGAAAAAGCAACCAACAAACTTGCAGGCCACTGCGGTTTACTGAAACAAAAAGTGGATGATATTGATGAACTTGAGATTGCGTATTCACTGCTCCCGGCGTTCTGGCATAAGGGTTATGCAACAGAAGCTGCATTACACTGTAGAGATCATGCTTTCAGAAATAATCTTTCACCTTCATTAATTTCAATTATCAGCCTTACCAATAAGCCGTCGGAGAACGTGGCGGTTAAAGTGGGGATGCGCATTGATAAAACAACATTGTATAAAAACAACGAAGTAAACATTTTCAGGATCTGGAAAGAAAACCTACCCGACGGAGCCCTCTCCTGCTAAAAAAAGTTATGGAGCACAAGGGAGTGACACAAGGAACGATGCCATAACTTCATTAGCTGGCAACACAAATTATTTCAAAAAACAGCTTGCTGTTTTCATATTAAATCAATTAACAAATGCAACGCAGACATTTTATGCAGCAATCGGCACTTGCGGGAGCTGCCTTAATAACATCATCGGCAGTGAAAGCGCAATCAAAAAATGCGGCCGCCGATGCGCCATTTCATTTAAACTATGGCATACACGATGGCATGTTTAAAAACAGCGCCGGCAACGATTTTATTGACCAGATAAAGTATGCCTACGACCTGGGTTTCAGATCTATTGAAGATAACGGCCTTACCAGCCGCCCGGAAAGCATGCAGCAGAAAATTGGCGATACACTTGCCAAACTGGGAATGAAGATGGGTGTATTTGTGGTGGACAAAGGCGGCAATGGCGCAAATACGCTGGCATCGGGCAAACAGGAATACGTTGATATTTTTTTGAAAGGATGCCGCCAGGCGGTTGAAGCCGCCAAACGTGTAAATGCTACCTGGATTACGGTGGTGCCGGGTGATTTTGACAGGCATAAATCGGTTGACATGCAAACCGCTAACGTGATTGAGGCTTTGCGCAAAGGCGCTGAGATACTGGAACCTGCAGGGTTGATTATGGTGCTGGAGTCTTTAAGCGATACGCCGGATTTGTTTTTGCGTGATATTGAACAAACCTATATGATTTGCAAGGCGGTAAACAGCCCTTCGTGTAAAATATTATATGATATGTATCACATCCAGCGTAACCGCGGCGACATTATTCGCCAGATAGATGATTGCTGGAGTGAGATTGCTTATTTCCAGATTGGTGATAATCCCGGCCGCAAAGAGCCAGGTACCGGCGAAATGAATTACAAAAATATTTTTAAGCATATTTATGATAAAGGCTACAAAGGTGTGATGGGCATGGAGCATGGCATTTCCAAACCAGGTAAAGAAGGCGAAGCGGCGCTGGTGAAGGCATACAGGGGTGCGGATGATTTTATGTAGAGAGTTGATGGTTAAAGATTAAGTGGTTGAAAAGTTCAGAAGTTTTAAAACCTGTGAATTGAATTTGGTTATTTGTGTTTAACGCTTATTTTTGCCGTCCTTTTTAAAGGAACGGTGAGGTGGATGAGTGGCTGAAATCAGTAGTTTGC
>JAEWJV010000550.1 GCA_023386395.1 Bacteroidota bacterium | reverse complement strand
CTGTTATCCGGGGCGAAGTAGTAGCTGCCATCATAACGGCCGCTTGCTTCCAGCAAATATTTCTGTGCATAATTGTAAGCCACCCTGTACACCAGCCCTTCCTGCCTTGCCGCGCTGGAAGCCCCGCCTGTCGTCATGTCCGCCGCACTGGAGCTGCCCATATTGATCTCATCAACTGTGAGGTTAAAATTCCTGCGGGAAGCCGCAAGGCTTACCAGGTCGTTGCCTTTTGCTTCAAATAAACCCAGTACTGAAACATTATGCTGCCCGAATGAATGATCATAGTTCAGGCCAACCTGATAGGTAAGCTGTGTGGCATAATCAATATTTTGACTGAGCGAAGGTTTTGTCTGGCCCCAGATACCATCTGTAATCACGTAAGGTGTTTGCGACTTATCAAGGCTTGCTTTATGCACCGGCAAAGTCCATATTTTATTCATGGCATAAGAAGGATCGAATGCTATGGTACCTTTTGCCTTTAAGCCTGGTATGAAAGGTAATTTCTGTTCAACAGAGAGTTGTGTGTAAAGCGCATTGGTAAGAATTTTCTGATACCCGCTGTTAAACAGGCTGCCGGTAAGAAAAGTGCCGGGCATTCCATTGCTGAAACGCAAGGGCCCGTATAACGGGTGCAGATAACCGATGAGCTCAAAAATGCGCCCCGTGGAAACGGCAGGATACATATCTTTCTGGTTTCGCCCGTTTACATTTAAAGATACATTGGTGGTGGATGTCACCTGTGCATCTAAATTAAGCACGAGATTAAACCGGCGGGTATTGGTGGCAGGCCACATTCCTTCCTGGTACTGGTAACCCAATGCCGCGTAATATTTCACCCTTTCCGAACCGCCGGAAATTTCAACATTATGCTGTGTCAGCAAGGCGTTTTTATTGGTGATCATACCCCATATATCTTTAAAAGTGGGATAGGCATCCGGATCAGAACCATCCCTGAATTTCTGCAGTTCTTCGGCAGAATATGCTTCCGGTAAACCTTCGTTTGCAGCAGCAGCATTTCTCAATGTGGCATATTGATAGGAGTTTACAAATTTTGGCAATGTAACCGGGTTTTGAAAACCCGCATAACCATTATAGGTGAGAGAAGGCGCACCCGATTTTCCTCTTTTGGTGGTAACCAGTATTACACCATTGGCGCCGGCTACACCATAGGGCGCAACTGCAGCGGCATCTTTTAATACCGTAAAGGATTCTATCGTGTTAGGGTCGAGTTGCTGGAAGGTTCTTGGTATGCCGTCAACAATAAGCAAAGGCTGGTTAGACCCTGTGGAAGACAAACCCCTGATGTAAATATTGGAACCATCCCTGCCCGGCTCGCCGGACCCCTGCTTGAAAATAACGCCGGATACCCTGCCACCTAACCCATTGCTTAAATTGGCGATAGGCACAGAGGCAATTTCTTTTCCACGCATGGTTGATACGGCGGCAGTTAAGGAAGTTTTCTTCTGCGTTCCGTACCCAACCACAACCACATCGCTCAGCACATTTCCTGCTGAAGCAATAAGGTTAATGGTGATCTGGTCGCTGTTGCCTACTTTTACGTTTTGTGTTTCAAAACCTGTGTGAGAAACTACAAGTGTTTGCCCACGTGAAACAGACAGTGTGAACGCACCGTTTTCGTTGGTAATTGTGCCCTGTTGGGTTTCCCTTACAACAATAGAAACATCCGGCAGGGCCGCTTCGCCGTCAGTAACTTTACCGGATAGAGTAAACGTTGTTTGTGCAACCACTCCTTTCGCAAAAAGCAAAAAGACAAACAATGCAAAGAATGTTTGTTTGAGAGAGATGAATTTTAAATAGGCTGATTTCATAGCAATTGTCTTGTTTGTTTAACTTTAATTGGTTTAATAGCGGATAATCAGTTTTATTTTAATCGCGTAAACAAAACTATTTTTCCAGCCTACCCACTTTTTACACAATCTTGTTTAATCAGTATCTTATCTTGTTAATACCAAAACATCAATTATCCTATTTTGACCTATAATTATCTTATTCTGCCATATACCATACAAAATCAGGATAGGTTTTGCTGTTTGCTTATGTTTGGATTATGAAGCCGCATTACAAACCAATTCCGTCAGAGTCAAAACTGTTTAAGGTTGAGTTTCAGAAAACAAGCCAGGAGTTTTATTATCCCTGGCATTACCATGCCGAGCTTGAATTAACTTTTATATTAAGCGGCCAGGGTGTGAGGTATGTGGGTAATTCCATTGAAAATTTTCATGGGGAAGAACTGGTGTTGCTTGGCTCAAACCTGCCGCATGTATGGACAGAACAGGATGATCCGGTAACTGCTATTGTAATTTACCTGAAAGAAGATTTTTTTGATAAAAACTGGATGCACAGCATTGAATTTGAAAGCATCAGGAACCTGTCTGTATTAATGAACAAGGGAATAAAAGTTGATCCGGAAGTAACCTCGGCACTTAAGCCAAAATTCTATGAACTGCTCAATGCATCGCCATTTGAAAAATTGATGATTTTACTGCAGGTGCTTGAGTATCTTTCCCACAATCATAAATCCAGGTTTTTATGCGGTCAGGAGTTTACGTTTGATTTGGACGATACAGACAAAACACGCATCAACTGTGTTTATGACTACATCCAGAAGAACTATCAGCGCCAGGTATCGCTTGCAGACATTGCTTCAAGGTTAAATATGAGCGAAGAATATTTCTCCCGTTATTTCAGTAAAACAATGAAAAAACCCTTCTTTGAATTTTTGAATGAATATAAAATAAACAGGGCGTGCAAATTGCTTGTTGAAACAGACAAACAGATCAGCGAAATATGTTATGCTTCCGGGTTTGAAAGCATACCTTTCTTTTACAGGCAGTTTAAAAAATTCAAAGACTGCCAGCCCAAAGCTTACCGTATGAATTTTCAGAAGGTGCTGATGTACCAGCCTGTATGATTTATACTGCTGAATATGCCTTTATTATGATACCGGTAATTATAGGCAGTCTTGCCTTAGATTCACGATTAAAAACAAAGTAAAAAATCCATGCGCCGGGTATATACAAGAATTATTAGCAGGCTAATTAAAAACAGCAATTTCTGTTTTAATAGTTTTATAGCTTTTGCTTTTTGCAATTGTACCGCATTTTCGGTGGTCGAAAGCTCTCTGGCAATCTCTTTATGTTTTTTGCCTTGCAGGAAGTATTTTTTAAGAATGGTATTCATGTTAGCCGGCAGGCCTTCTATATGTTCCAGTACCTGGCGCAGCATTTCCGCAAAGGCCAGTTCATCAAAATATTCTTCGTCTGATTCGGTGGGTTGTAAGTGTATGGCGGCTTTGGCCCTTACTTTTTGTTGGCGCAGGTAATCTATGCAACGGTTGCGCACCATGGTGTACAGAAACGATTTAACCGATTCTGTTTTATCTGTAATGGCTATATCATCCCAAAGTTTTATAAAACAATCCTGCACTATGTCTTTTGCATCTTCTGCATTATGAATAATGGATTGAGCGAAAAAACAAAGCGCAGCATAGTATTGGCGAAAGAAATAATCAAAGGTTTTTTCTTTACCTATGGGTACAACATTGGCTTTACTTTCTTGTAAACTTTCGTATGTTTTTTTTGAACGAGGCATCTCGCTTTCGTTAGAAATTCTTTAAACATTTAAAAGTCTTTGCAAGTGGAGTTAATAAAAATAGTGTGGAGCTCAACTTACCGCTACTGAGGCACTAGGAAGCCCAAGCACGAATAAGAGAGCCCACGCCTTAGCATGAGCCCTTCACTTATCGTCTTGTGCTTTGTGAAAATTCCTAGTTTTCAGTAGCAAGACTTAAAGCGAATTGCTTCAATAATTTGAAGAATCGCAAATATTATTTTTAAACAAACAACTGTATGAAAAGATTACAAATTGTCCGTTTTCGTTATCAAATTTAGTATTTTAATTTACATTATGTAAATATTTACTTACGTAAAGTTGATTTTATGTAGAAAAATTCTTATTGCTGCTAAGCTTTGTCAATGTGAATTAAAGCACAATGCCAAAGTCTGTAAAAAAAACTTATCTATCGCTTAAATCCATGTTTGAAAGTGGCAATGTGAAACAAATGAAAGACATCGAGGAATTGTTTCCTACGAGCCTATCAAAAGACTTAAATATGAATCATGGAAGGTATATTGAGCGGCTGCACAAGCCTGAAAAATTTTCATATCAACAAATATTTAAACTTTCCTCGTTAATAAATGTTGATCCAGAAATTGTTTCTAATGTAATCGTGAACGAATTAAAAAGAAAATTGAGGCTTTCTAAATAATTTCAGCATCTGTCAGGTAGATTAAAAGATAAGAATGTTATACTTTCTTACTTTAAGTTTCGTTTTCAACTATGTGTCACAAGCCTAAGGCAACTATAAACTACAGTCAGAACACCACGACTCAATACTTATTTATAATGATAACGATTGATGAACGTAAGATAAACGATGTAGATAATTTCCTGATAATTGGATTAATCATAACATTGTTTACTAAATTTTTACAAACCTGTATTGGCCTTTTATAAATTGATTCATGTATTGACCTTTTGAATCGGCTTCTAATAAACCATTATAAATCGAAAAGGGAACATCAAAATATTGATAGACTGATCCACTCAAAAATTCAATTTCCAGTGTGCTAGAATCCTCATCAAATCCTATTGAAGCAATTGTTGAAGAGGTAATCGGAATTCTATTCATATTTTATTTTTTAGTTGTGATTTTGCCTTCTCCTTTATAAACTCGTGATGGGTATGAGTTTTGAGCTCGCCAAACTTCTAAGAATTCTTCAAAATTAGGATTAGCTTCCATTGGAATTCCCCAACCACCTGGTTGTAACGACTCTTCGCTCGGTATTTCATCATATATTATTGGATCTTGACTGTCAGGTCTTCTATCTTTTGATGGAGCATCTATTATTGTTCTCATTGGTAATTTAACGGACTCACCAACAATTATGGCTTCGCCCGTTCTCAAGATAGGAAGCATGCTCGTTAAGCTATCCATATTATCAGGAAGTACAGAAGTTATGTGACTTTTGTCGGTAGAATTCGCAAGTCTTAAGGCAAAAAAAGTTCCGCATTGAGATAGTACGGTAGAATTAATTTCAGAAGGTCGCTGACTAACAATCATTGCTCCTATTCCATACTTTCTTCCTTCTTTTACAATCCTTTGAACAACGCTTGATGCAATACCTTTAGAATTGTCATTAAGATAATTATGCGCTTCTTCCATCACAATTAATAAAGGTCGATGTCTCCCACCTTGTGACAATCTTCTCGACCAAAATAGTCCTTCATAAAGAACTCTTAAAAGAACACCAACGATTGTGTTTAATATATCAATTGGTATTCCTGATAAATCAAGTATAGTTATTGGCTTGTCACTTCCAATCCATTCTTTTAACAATACATCTAAATCATTAGTAACCTTACCATCTAATTCTGGAGTAAAGCTTTGTGGATGAAAAAGAAAATCATAACGAGGGATCCTAAGCTTTGAGCCTAATGTTTCAAGTTGCCCTCTAATATTTAATGTGCTTGTACCATATTGAATTTTCTCTGCATCTCCAGCAACGTTTTTTACTGGCTTAAATCGGGGAGGACTTGCGGTTAACGCATCTCCTGAAATAGTTTTCCCTGAATCATCTTTCTCGTATGCCCAATTTTCTTTCGTTGGCTTTTTGCCGCTATCAGAGTAATATGTAAAGAAGGTTTCATTCCACAAATCAAACCATAATTGATTTAAACTGAATGGCACTGGGCTATCAATGTTTAAAGTTTCCTTTGAAAGACCTTTTTTAGGATACTTAGCAATTGTCTTTTCTTTTTCAACCAATACGCGTTCAATAATAGCACTTCTATCTTTTTCATTTGAAAAATCGCCAAATGAGACTTTAGCGAGTTCATCAAAATTTAGCGCCCAATATGGTATGCAAAGTTCTTTTTCATCGTGACTTTTATCAGCGTTTATTTTAAAAATATTTGCTTTTCCCCTTAATGCGTGTCCGTATTCACCATGAATATCTAAAATTATAATACGGGCAGAAGGGTAATTTTTTGAATTTGATAAAGCAGAAAGTAAAGTAGCAACTGTTGTTGACTTTCCTGAGCCCGTTGTTCCTACAACCACACTGTGCCTGGTAACAAGTTTATTTATATCTACTAATGCTGAAATTGATTCAGCACCTGCAATATGTCCAACTTTTACAAAGTATGGTTTATCTGGTTGTCCGTAGATTCTTCTTAAATCATTTTCAGATACTAAATGAACTTCATCGCCGATTGTTGGATATTGGGATATGCCTCTTTCAAAAGTTCCATATCGCTGACCTTCGCCGACAAGCTGCACAGTTAACCATCGGTTTCCGTATGGTTGATTAAGTGCCTGATTTTCTGGAACTGCACTTGCACCAACTTGAGCTACAATTCCAAATAAATCAATATACCCAATTGGAATTTTTACAAAGCTTCCAATTTGCCCAATCTTATATCCTTCACCATTTACATAAATAAGTCCTGAAACTGTTTCGTTTGTAAGTGAAACACTGATCGACGTACCATTTACGTCTTGAATAGTACCCAAATAAGTTGATTTACTTTCCATTTTCTTCAATTTTGAATTGTTCTTTGCCAATTAATTCTTGAAGAAAGTCGCCAAATACTGAAAAGTCTCCTAAACGAAATTCATATTTAATTAGAGTTTCTTCAGTTTCTTTACCGTCATTATCTTTTATTTTTTCAGTTATTCGCTTTACAGCATCACCAATATTTTCATCATCCGTGTAATCAGTTTTAGTTGGATGCCATTTTGCTCTTAAACCACCAATTATAGCTTCATCAAAAGTCCAAATACTTAAATTTGCTCTGTTTTCAGAAATTTTTAAAGCTTGTTCATATC
>JAEWJV010000540.1 GCA_023386395.1 Bacteroidota bacterium | reverse complement strand
GTCTTGAGCAATACTGTTTAAATGGTTCAACAGGCACCTACAACAGTAAAGACAAACATAGCGGCGGCGTTACTTATGGCGGCTACAGCAAGCAGATTGTGGTGGATGAAGATTTTGTACTTACCATTAAAGATGATCAGCCGCTGGAAGCTGTTGCTCCATTGCTTTGTGCAGGCATTACCACTTATTCCCCGCTTCGTCACTGGAAGGTAGGCGAGGGGCAAAAAGTTGGTATTCTCGGCCTTGGCGGCCTTGGTCACATGGGTGTAAAACTGGCTGCATCTTTTGGCGCAGAAGTAACCATGCTCAGCCATTCTCCATCAAAAGAAGCAGATGCAAAAAAACTCGGTGCACATAATTTTGTACTTACCAAAGATGAAAGCCAGGTAAAGAAAATGGCTGGCTATTTCGATTTTATTCTTGATACGGTTTCTGCTGAACATGATTATAATATGTATCTCGGCATGCTGAAAACAAGCGGCACCATGGTTTGTGTGGGTGCCCCTCCAACACCTGCTAAAATCCCGGCATTCAATCTTATTATGGGCAGAAAAAGTATTGGCGGTTCATTGATTGGCGGCCTTCCGGAAACACAGGAAATGCTGGATTATTGTGCTTCGAAGAATATAGTGTCTGATGTGGAAGTGATCGACATACAATATATCAATGAAGCGTATGAACGTATGCTGAAGGGTGATGTAAAATACAGGTTTGTTATTGATATGGCAACGTTGTAAAGAGTTCCGTATCAAAAAATACTTCTATAAAATTCATAAACGATATAGCCACAGGTGAACAGATAAAATCTGTTCACCTGTGGCTTATTTTTTATAACTATTTTACCTGAACAACCTCCTGTAAACAAATAGCTGAAACAATCTTTAAAAGTTTATTCCGCATCTTCTTTCGCTTTTAAGTCTTTAATAAAATCAAGCGCTTCCGATACCACGTCGCACATGATGGTGATCAAAGAACCAGGCTTTGCATTGTTGTAGGCATGCAGTATAGCATCCTGTTCATTATAAATGATTTCGAATGGAATTTCTTTTGTTTTCGCTTCATTAATGCCCTCAACCAATAAATTCACAATTTCTTCTGCGGTACGGCCACGTAAATTTTTATCGCAGCGGATAATGATCTCATCAAAATATTTTGCTGATAAGCTGCCCAGTTCGCGAATATCTTCATCCCTTCTGTCCCCTGTTCCGCTTATAATGCCCACTTTAGGCGAGCCATCCATCTTGCTCACAAAATTACCAAGCAACTCCAGCCCGGCAGGGTTATGTGCAAAGTCGGCAAGGAACTTGCATTTTTTAAACTCAAACATATTCAGCCTGCCCGGCGTTAGCGCAGGCGAAGGCACAAACGTAGTTAAGCCCGTGCGTATATCTTCAATTGAAATATCCCTGAACATATAAGCTGCCAGCACAGCAGGTAATGTGTTCATAATATTATGAATGGCTTTTCCATCAAAGGTTATGGGAATATCATTCACTTTCATTACGCGTATTTTCCAGGTGCCTTTTAAGATGGTGACATAACCATTTTCATATACGGCGCCAAAACCACCTTCTCCGCAATGTTTTTTTATACGCGGGTTATTTTCATCCATGCTGAAGAAAGCAACATTACAATCGAGGTTATCCTTCATTTTATAAACCAGGTCATCATCTGCATTCAATATGGCAAAGCCGCCTTTTCGTACAGTTTCGGGCACAACGCTTTTTACACGCGCCATTTGCTCCAGTGTATTGATGCCTGCAAGCCCCATGTGATCTGCTGTAACATTGGTAACAATGGCAACGTCGCATTTGTCAAAAGCCAAACCCGATTTTAATAAACCACCCCTGGCGCTTTCCAGCACAGCAAAATCAACCGTTGGGTCACTTAATACAAACCTTGCGCTGACAGGACCCGTGCAATCGCCTTTCATCATTAACTGGTTCTGAATATAAACGCCATCGCTTGTTGTATAACCAACTTTTTTACCGGCTGCTTTGCAAATATGTGCGGTTAACCTTGTGGTAGTGGTTTTACCATTCGTGCCTGTAATGGCTATGATTGGAATGCGGCCTGTGGCCCCTTTTGGAAACAACATATCAATAACAGGTTCCGCTGCATTTCTTGCAATGCCTTCCGAAGGCTCAACATGCATGCGGAAACCCGGCGCTGCATTCACTTCAAGGATAGCGCCGCCATTTTCTGTAACGGGCTTTTTAAGATCGGGCGCCATTATATCAATGCCGCAAATGTCAAGGCCGATAATGCGGGCAATACGTTCGGCCATAAAAATATTTACCGGGTGCACTTCATCCGTAACATCGGTTGACGTGCCGCCTGTTGAAAGATTGGCCGTTGGCTTTAATAATACCAGTTCATCTTTTGACGGGATTGTTTCTAATGTATAGCCCTTTTCATCCAGCATTTTTTGCGTGAACTGATCGATAGTTATTTGTGTTAATACTTTTTCATGGCCATAGCCGCGGCGGGGGTCTTTATTGGTTTCGTTTATCAGCCATTGAATCGTATGCTCGCCATCGCCCACAACGCTTGCCGGCGTTCTTAACGCAGCGCATATAAATTTATAGTTGATGACCAGCACACGGAAATCAAAGCCGGTAATAAACTTTTCAACAATCACGCTGCGGCCATATTTCTGTGCCGCTTCCAATGCTTTCATCGCCTGTTCATAGGTTGTAATGTTAGTGGTATTGCCTTTGCCATGATTGCCATCAATAGGCTTTATTACCAGCGGATAACCATACCGTTCAACCGCATCTTTTAAACCTTCTTCACTACGTATAACCGTACCTTTTGGCACAGGTATTTGTGCTGCATCGAGTAAATTTTTCGTTTCTTCTTTATCGCCCGCAATATCAACTGCGATGGTTGATGTGGTGCTTGCAATGGTTGCCCTTATGCGTTTTTGATGTATTCCATAACCTAACTGCTCAAGGCTTTGTTTATTCAGCCGTATAAAAGGAATGCCGCGCTTTACAGCTTCCTCCACTATTGAACCTGTTGAAGGCCCCAGCCTTGTATCTTCCCTTATTTCGCGCAGCCGCTGAATATCTTCATCAAGGTTATACGGCTGTGCATCAATCAATGCTTCTGCAATGCGCACAGCAGCTTTTGCCGTATAAACACCGGCATCTTCTTCCATATAATCAAACACAACAAAGTATTCCCCTTCTTTGCCTGTGCCACGTGTGCGGCCAAAGCCGCAATCCATGCCGGCCAGCGTTTGCAGCTCCAATGCAATATGTTCAATCACATGGCCCATCCACGTACCGTCCTTTACGCGGATGAAAAACCCGCCGGGTTTACCCTCGCTGCAACGGTGTTCATACAGGCTTGGCATAAGTGTTTGCAAACGCTCAGGGAAACCATAAATTGTATTGGTTGGGCGTTGCTCCATATCTTCCAGGTCAAGCGTCATTTGAATGAGTTTTGGGCGGCGTATGCT
>JAEWJV010000475.1 GCA_023386395.1 Bacteroidota bacterium | reverse complement strand
CACCTTCTTTGCGAGGTGCAGATTCGTTCACAACAATCTTTCTGCCGGATAACTCAGTATCATGCAAGTTGCTGATTGCCTGGCGGGCTGCTTCATCGTCACTCATTTCAACAAAACCGAAACCTTTGCTGCGGTTGTTGTTAAATTTGTCAGTAATAATTTTGGCAGAAACCACTTCGCCGTAAGGCGTAAATAAATTGTAAAGGTCATCACTGGTTAGGCTCCAGTTTAAGTTTCCTACATAAATGTTCATACTTAAATGTTTAGTTTTTAAAAAGAACAGAAACCCAAAAATCAAAAACATTTACAGGAAACGTTTAGGAGCAATGGACTAATCTGTAAAAATATACACGAAAATATGGGAAATATTGATTTTTCTGCTTCCCGCGCAAAAAATATTAAAAACTTAATTATAAAGCGCATTTATATAAAAAAAGTTGAATTTATTTTCAAGCTATATCTATGTAACTAAAAGTATTACAACTTTACACCTTTACACAAATTAAAAATGCTTAATTATCATCAACAGCGGTGTATTCGTCAAATTTTCATATTCTTTCTTTTCCGGCTTTGGCTATAATATTTGTGTTGATTTTATTATGATTGATAGAAGCGCCGCTTATTGCCTGAACTTCGCCACAACATATTCATGCTTAAATTCCTGCTTGCGTTCCCAATGCAGAAATTCAAATGGAGACATTTCAGGAATATGTTTAACCGCCGGCCCTTTACTCCTGTAATAAAAATCAATTTATTTTATCAGAAATATTTCGCCAGCGCTTCTTTAAGATCATCGGGAATATTCCTGCGCTTCCAGGTTTCCTTGTCAAGAAAATAGAGGCTTACCCTTCCTGCAGCAAGCAGCTTACCTTCTTCATTAAAAACATCCTGGTAAAATTCTATATGGTACGATTCAGGCAGTTTGCGTACCTGGGTTTGTATGGTTAAAAGATCATCGTAAGTTGCAGGGCGCAAAAACTTCGTATATAATTCAACTACCGGCATTATCACGCCTTCATCTTCCATGCGTTTATAAGTAAATCCAAGTGCACGAATACTTTCCACACGGCCTATTTCAAAGTACTGTGCATAATTGCCGTAATACACCACATTCATCTGGTCGGTTTCGGCGTAACGCACACGTGTTTGAGTGGTTGATTGATACATCGTTTTTGAATTATGCTGAAAAGAATTAATACAGTACAAGGGAGTGACACAACCGTGCTCCATAGCATTACTGCAGTTGGTCACCAAAAAAATTATTTATTAATCATGCCGTCAACGCTTACTTTTCCGGGGCCGCAAAACAACAGGGTAATAAAAGCGCCGAGGAACAAAATAGCAAGTTCAGATTCTGACATTGGCTTTGCTCCGTTAGCGCCAAAAATCACCACGAGCATAGTAATAATTAAAGGAATAGCGGCGAGCCTTGTAAACAATCCAAGTATAATAAATGAGGCGCAAATTACCTCTGCAAATATGGCCAATACTAAACTGAAGGTACTTCCCATTCCCAAGAAGCTGTAAAAACGGGTGTGCAGCTCTTCAAACTTCACCAGTTTACCGTAGCCATGTTTTGATAATAATAATACACCGAAAAAAATCCGTATCACTAACATGGAAAAATTAAAGGCAGTATCGCTGTATTTAACTGAAAGGAGTTTTTTCATGAATAAATGAATTTTTCAAATGCAGGAATCATGGCAAAAATAAAGGTCTCCATCTTATCCACAATTAAAACACATATTGATTGATGTTATTTTTTGTTGATAATATCTTTAACCGGTTTTGCTTTTATTTAAGAAAGCATTTAAAATATTTGCATGCATACATCGTTGAGGAAATTTATGAAGTACAAAAAGTTAGCCGCTTTAATATACCTTCTGTTATTGATTAATTATTCTAACGCGCAATCAACAAAGATTTATAATGATCCTGATGCTGCATTTAAGCAGGCAAAAGAATTATACCAGCAGCAAAAATTCAGCCTGGCGTACCCACAGTTTGAGAAACTGTATTTAGATAAGGCAAGGCAAAGCAGCATACCTATAAGTGTGCAAACTGAAGCAAAATATTATGCTATTGCCTGCCGCCTGCAACTGAATGATATTACCGCTGTGGAAGAAGCTATTGACTTTATTGAACTCGAACATAATGCGCCACGCATTGAAATGATGTGTTATCAATTGGCTGAGTATTATTACAGGCAAAGCAATTTTACAGATGCGATTACTTATTATGAGAAAGCAGGTTTGAATAATTTAAGCAATGAAGAAATCGCCAATATGCGTTTTCATGAAGCTTATGGTTATTTTACCATGCAGCAATTTAGTAATGCAAAGCCTTTGTTTGAATCGATAGCACAAATTCCTTCCGACCCTAACTATTACGATGCAAATTATTACTATGGCTATATAGCTTTTGCCGATAAAAATTATGCGCAGGCGTTAAACTCGTTCAAGGTAATTGAAAAGCAACCAAAATACCAGCCCATCATTCCATACTATATTGCTGAAATTTATTATTACCGTGGTGAAAAAGATGAATCATTGGCATATACGGAAAGCGTGTTGGAAAGAGGCAATCAATATTACGATTTACAGTTGCGTGAACTGGCCGGGCATATTCATTTTGAAAAAGGCCATTATAAACAGGCACTGCCTTATCTTGAAAAATATGTGAGCAATACACCTAAAGTAAGCCGCGAAGATTTGTATGAATTGTCTTATTGCTATTATGATGCAAAACAATATCAAAAAGCAAGCGATGGTTTTAAAGTGCTTGGCGGCAATCAGGATACTATTGCTCAAACCAGCATGT
>JAEWJV010000452.1 GCA_023386395.1 Bacteroidota bacterium | reverse complement strand
TTTTTCTACCCCGTGCAATAATATTGGTACCGCTTAAAGCAGCAGCAGAGCCAAGCGCGGCAGTTTGTAAAAATTTCCTTCTTGAAGCCATTGTTATTGATTTATAAATGAATAATGATTTTTAATGCGGCGCCACAAAAGCTGTATCCATTTCTTCCAGCGTTTTGCCTTTGGTTTCTTTTACAACTGTTAAACTGAATATGAGATTGATTAAACTGAAGATTGCGAATGCCCAGAATGTAAATGCAGGCCCTGCTTTTTCCAGCAGCCAAGGAAAGAACTGGCCAACGAGCCACACAGCGATCCATAAAGCCATGGTGCAAACCGTAACAGCTTTTACACGTACATGTGTTGGGAAAATTTCGTTGATGATGATCCATGTTACCGGGCCGATAGAAAATGCAAAGCAGATGATATAGAGCATCATTAATACCAACAAGAGATAACCCTGCGTATGATTGGTGTAAAAAAGCAGCCCGCATAACGCAAGCGAAACAATGATGCCGGTTAAACCTGTTTTCAATAAAAACTTTCTTCCATATTTATCAGCATAAGCTATTGCAATAATGGTGGACAGGAAGTTAACGGAACCAATAATAACCTGGAACATTAATGCATTACTGCTGTCCAACCCTGCAGACTGAAAGATGTTGGGGCCATAATAAATGATCGCATTAATGCCGGAGAACTGTTGTAATACTGCCAGTACAATCCCTATAATCAATGGAATCCGGACAGATGGATGCAACAGAGAAACTGACGTTGTTTTTGCCCTTGATTTTGCATGTAGAATATCGTTGAATTCCTTATCTGCCGCAGCTTTAGGCCTTACAGTATATAAAATCTTTTGAGCTTCCTGCTGCCGGTTTATCTCAACCAGCCAACGAGGGCTCTCAGGCACTTTTATCAGCATTAATAAAAACAGTAAAGACGGAATGCACATCACCACAAACATGCCGCGCCACGGCTGCTGCAGTAACTCACTTGTGCCATTGTGTGATATTGATAAAATATAGGCATTTGAAAGATACGCCAGCAAAATGCCTAATGTAATGGCAAGCTGGTAATACGCAACCATTCTGCCTCTTTTATCTGCCGGTGCAAACTCTGATATATACATTGGAGAGATAACGGAAGCCATTCCCACGCCAACGCCGCCAATCATTCTTGCTATAACCAGTAATGTAAACGACGAAGCAAAACCACAACCTAAACCCGATAAAAGGAACATGACAGCTGCGATAATGATGGTTTTCTTTCTTCCAATCCGGTCGCTTATAATGCCCGTTGTAAACACACCAATGATAGAACCAAGCAGGCCACTGCTTACCATCCAGCCTTCGGCGACCGTATCTAAAGAAAACTGTGTTTTTACAAGACTGATGGCGCCTGAAATAACGGCTGTATCAAAGCCAAACAGTAAACCACCCAGTGCTACTGCAAAGCATATGTAATTTATTCTTTTACTAAAATTCATAAAGCAATCGTTGTTGTTTATTCTCCCTCTTCAGAACGTTTATAATCGTCTTCATACCGTTGAATATCTGCCTGCTGCCAGTTGCCAAATGCTACTTCCAGCACACGCACAGGCTTATCGCCCTTGCATGACAAGCGATGCTTTTCGTTGACCGGGATCCAGATTTCATCACCTGCATTGCAATCTTTTATTTCATCATCAACTTGTACGGTTGCACCATCATCAATCACAATCCAAAGTTCTGCGCGGCCTGTGTGTGATTGAAGGCTTAAACGCTGACCACGCAATATGCTCATTAAACTCACGGTGCAATCTTCGTTGAATGCATATTGTTTAAATGTGCCCCATGGTCTTGATACAAAAGCAACATCCGGCTTTGCATCAGGAATTGGTTTGGTTACAAATTCGCTCATATATTTTGATTTTTCTTTTATTGTTTGAATTATGTTGTACGTCATTTCGACGATAGGAGAAATCTCCCGAGTACTATACTCTTTGATTTTAAGGAGATGTCTCGTTACCTCGACATGACGTTCAAAGAACTTTATTGAATCAATCAGGTTTATCTTACAATAAGTAAAACTTTAGGCTTTAAATCTCACAAATGCTTTTAATGTGGCGCATTCTTTCCCTTCGCTTTCACCATAAGGGCGAATTGTATACTCTTTTACTGATGCAGGAATAATGAATGTTTCTGCATAGTGCACAATAAAAGGATCGAATGCATTAACGGGGCTTTCAACAATGGCCTCACGTCCTTCAATCAGGTTCAAAACATTTACGCTGCCGTTTGTTGAATGATGCACCTTTTTGGTAAACCAATGCCTTCTTGTTTCTATAAATTCTGTTTCATGCAGGCCTGTATATTCTTCACGCCAGCCGTCGCCACGATTTATTTCTTTGATTGTATTAACTAAACTCTTTTTTGTCCATGCTGTTGTGCGAGTCCAGTCAATAACTTTTTCGCCGTGTTTTATGTTGATGGGGCGAGGCTTGCCATCCAGCCCCAGTCTTCCCCAATCCCATAATTTGAATGTGAAAATGTAAGGTGTTGCACTTATTTCAAGCACCATACTTCCTTTGCCTGAACAATGCACTGTGCCGGATGGTATTAAAATATGATCATGTTTTTTTACGGGGATTTTATTCACGAATTTATCTGCTTCGAATGAATGTTCGCTGTTTTGTGCTTCGGTTAATTCAGTGATCATTTCTCTTGGTTCGATACCATCTTTCAAACCTAAATAAACATAAGCGC
>JAEWJV010000390.1 GCA_023386395.1 Bacteroidota bacterium | reverse complement strand
TGGTAATGATGGACCGCTCGTATAAACGCTGCACCTCAACACCCTGGGCATTCATAGATAAATTGAGCAGGTTGCGCGAAGAGCCAAAGCAAAATAATACGATGCACAATTGCCATAAATGGGTGGTGAATGCCAGCAGGGCAAGCATTACATTATAAAAAAGCGCTCCGAGGATCATAATGCTTTTACTGCTGTACCGGTTTAATAAATTACTCGTAAAAGGAACGGTTACCAGCACCCCTATGGGCGCAGCCAGTAAGGCGGTACCTAACTGCGCTTCGTTTATATGCAACTGCTGCTGGATACCGGGTATGCGTGAAGCCCATGTGGAATAGCCAAATCCTGAAAGAAAAAAATATACCAGTGCCGCAGTGCGGTGTTTTATACGCGGCAATTCTGTTTTTGAAATCAATTGCATGCAACAGGGAAATTAAAAAAGCTTTTTGAGGTTATTAATGCCCGGTAATTGTCAGGCACTAACAGACTGTGCTGCATTTAATAAACAAAATTAAAATAAGTAACCCTGTAAAAAATAAGGTATTTATTTTGATAGCTTTTATAAAAAACTTATGGATAGCATTAACAAACAACAACCAGAAAAAAACCGCGAAGATTTAGCAGGCAACGAGGCGGCGAAAAAAATTAAGGAATTGGTAAGCAGTGCAAAAACATGTTTTTTCTGTACCAATAAAGTTCCGGGCAATGAATTTACAACACGGCCAATGTCGGTACAACAAATAGATGATGAGGGTAATCTTTGGTTTCTGAGTTCAACAGACAGCCATAAAAATGAAGAACTGCAAGCCGATAAAAATGTGCAGCTCTTATTCCAGGGCAGCTCGTACAGCGACTTTTTAAGCATTAGCGGCAAGGCTACAGTAAGTACTGATAAGGAAAAGATTAAGGAATTGTGGGAGCCGGTTTTAAAAACCTGGTTTACAGAAGGCCAAAACGACCCGCGTATATCGGTGATAAAAGTTGAACCTTCGGAAGGTTATTACTGGGATACAAAACATGGTGCTGCCATAGCATTTGCTAAAAAATTAATGGGCGCAGCTATGGGTAAAACACTTGACGACTCAATTGAAGGCCAACTAAAAGTATAACAGAATTTACTCCTGCATAACTGTTTTTAATCTTTCACCCAACAGCTTCATTTGCCTGTAGGCAGCCGGTGAGTTTTTTTCTTTATTGAATTTGATGGAAAGGTATCCCGGCTGCTTTTTTATATAAAATCCTGTACCATCCTCAAGTGTAAGAGTTGCATCCATTACAGTATTTTGGAATGAAAATTTTTTATACTTATCAAAATACCGGTCCATAAACTTGTCAACTTCTTCTGATTGCTGTTTATCATACTTTGCACGGATTGTAAAATATGTTCCCGATTCACTTACCTCGTACGTAAGATTATGGCCGCCTACCCGGGAACAGGAGAGTATAAAGCACAATACAAAGAGGTTGCATGCAACTAACCATGAAATTCTTTTCATACAATATTATTATTTGAATAAATAAAGCTGGTTAAGTTGCCGGGATGATTAGTTCAGAAGATTGGAAACGCAAAATACTTTTCTTTTAATTGTCTGCATAATTAATTGATGAGTGGTTGACTGAAGTCTTTACGCTTATTTATTGGCAATAAGCTATAGCTGCTTCAACATTAACAAAGGATAATTTCGTATCCCGCTATTTTTAAATTATTTTGCAACTATGAAATGCGCATATTAAATTATCGTACAGCATAATATATGTTAAGTCGTTTCGCCTCACTGTAAAAAACAAAAAATATACGGATGAAATCTTTTCTTTTAGCTGCTTTGGTTTTTGTGGGTTTGTGTGCAGCAGCGCAGCCGTCATTCATAGATTACCAGTCTAATTTTCCCCGCGTAAGCGAGGCCATGAACCGCAAGGCAGATACCTTAAAGAAACAGTTAGTCGCTGCCGGTTTGCAATGGCCTGTGAAGCAGATGTATATCCGTTCCTTTAAATACGACAGCCAGTTGGAAGTTTGGGTACGCAACAACAGGAATGAACCATTTAAATTATTTAAAACCTACTCTGTTTGTGCATTGGCCGGCACTTTAGGCCCTAAACGCATGCAGGGTGATTACCAGGTGCCTGAAGGGTTTTATTATATCAATGAGTTTAAGCCCAACAGTAATTACCACATGTCGCTGGGATTGAATTATCCTAATGCCTCCGATAAAATTGTATGTACTACCAATAAATCTAATCCCGGTGGTGATATTTATATTCACGGAAGCTGCATAACAGTTGGCTGCATTCCCATTCAGGACCCGCAGATTGAGGAATTGTATATTCTGGCAATGAGTGCCAAGAGCAACGGGCAGGATTTTATTCCGGTGCACATTTATCCCGTTCGTTTTGATAACCCCAAGAGTATGGCTTACCTGGAAAAGACAACCAAAGACCAGCCCGGTCTGCAGGTATTTGCCGATAAACTGAAAGAAGTATATGATTATTTTGAAAAGGAAAAGAGACTGCCGGTAATTTCAATTGATGCCAAAGGCGATTATGTGGTATTGAAATAATAAGATACTTACATCCCTTCTGTTCTGTCCCGCAACTGTAATTAATAGTTTATATTAATTCCCTGTACAAATCCACTATTTCATGCACCTGTTTGGTAAGTGAATAATTTTGCCCGACAAAGCTTCTCGCACGTTGGCTTTCTGTTTTAAATTTCTGCGGATCATCTGCATAAGCTGCAATAACACTGGCAATCCCAGCGGGGTTAAAATCATCAAACTTATATCCAAAGCCATCAAAAGGCAATTGCTTAATGCCGCCAACATTGCTTACCACCGGTACACAGCCTGTGCTCATGGCTTCCATAATGGCAAGCGGTAATCCTTCAAAATCGCTCGTCAGTAAAAAAATATCAATACGCTGAAAGACGCTTGCCGTGTCGCTTAACATGCCGGGCAGTTCAATTTTGCCTTCCATGTTTAAGGCTTTTATTTTATCACGCAGCATGTCATCATCAGGCCCGTCGCCCACCATCAGGAATTTTATGTTTGGGTTGAGTTTATGCACTTCAGCGGCTACTTCTGCCCAGCGGTCAACCCGCTTTTGCGGGCGAAACCTCGCCACCAGCCCAACTGTGAAATTGTTGTTTGCATTATCATAATCTCGATGTGCGTTGGTAAATTTATCTGTATTGATGCCATTGAGGATTGTAACGGCTTTCCTGGTTTTATAAAACCAACCTTTGTGCATTTTTTTTATTACTTCTCCCACCTCGTAAGAAACAGCAACCATGCAATCGAAAAAGCCATAAGTAAGGCCGCTTAAATAATAATTGTATTTGGCGTAAAAATTTACAAGGTTATGCTCGCTGTAAATAAATTTGGTTTTGCGGTTAAATAATTTCGCCGGTATGGTCATCCATCCTGCAACGGGCAGGTGCATGTGAACAATATCGTATTTGTCTCTTATAATATGCCGCAAAAATTTTGCATACGCTATCGGAAACTTTGGCGTTGTAATCCTGTAATAGTGAATTGAATTAACATTAGGTTTTACTTCCGGAACAAGGCCAAGTTTTTTGTGATCAAGAATATATAGATCAGATTCTACATTTTCTTTAAAATACGGATGGGCAAAGCATTCACGCAACAAAACTTCTGCACCGCCATAGCTGAATACGCGGATTACGTGGGCCACTTTTAGTTTCTTGTCCATGCTTTTTTAGTTGATTTGTTGGCTGGTTGATTAGTTGATTAGTTGACTGGTTGATTATTGGCTTACCTGTCAACTAATCAACTATAATTACCTGTTATTGCTAAAATCTGCTGTTTCGTTTCTTCCGGCATTGCACTTTTCTTACTTGCAGATTGCCGCTCATTCCGGTTATCAACAATCATATTTTCAAGATAGGCATCCACATTTTCCGATGGCGGCAATTGCATAAAATCCATCATTTTATGAATGAAGGTTTTGGGATCTTTTACAAAATCTTCATAGCGGCATTCATACACATTTAAACCCAGCTTATCAATTTCCTGCTGCGTGGCTTCCATCAGTTTTTTGTATTGAAGGGCCGTTATTAAAGCAGGCTTATCTTTTATGGTTTCAGAATAAGCAATTTCTTCCGGCGTGTAAGCGCCGCGCCACCATAATTTATCAATGCCCATGCGTTGCCAGAAGCCCACTTCAAGCCAGGAACGAACGGTGGCAACCGGTTCGCGTATGACATTTACAATAATTGCATCAGGAAAAATGCTGGTTAAATATTCCAGCCTTGCCGGGCCGGTAAACTTCATGATCAGCCTTTTTTTGCCCTGGTATTTTACCTGCTTATTTAAAAAAGAACGAATACGTTTCACCTCATCCGGTGTGGCTTTCTCATTCATTAAAAAACCACGTGAAAAATCTATGCGTTTGCCTGTAATGTGTTCCCAGAAATTATAACGCTCAATCGGATTGAATAAAACAAGATCGAATTTTGATTGGTGTTTTTGCCGCGTGTTCTTGCTTACGCCAACATATTTATAAAACCTTTTAAAGCGCCAGAGTTTATTATGCATGAACGGCCTTAATAAATTTATCAATGGCGTAAAAACAATTATTTCCTGCCAGTTGGAATGCCAGGCAAGGTCTTCATGCTGAAAAATAATTTCAGACATAATGGTGGTGCCGGAGCGCCCGCTGCCAATAATAATGATAGGTTTATCAAGATATTTTTCACCGCCTGTTGCCATTGTGGTAGAATTTAATTACGAATCCGTCAGGCATTCACAATTTCCATTATTTGCTGTTTGATTTCCGGCGTTATTTCAGACTTTTCCGAAACCGCTTTTCTTTCATTGCGATTAGCGATAGATAACTTTTGCATGAAAGCATCCACCAGTTTCGACGGTTGTAAATGCACAAAATCCATGAGGCTCTTTACAAATGCCTGCGGATCTTTTACAAAATCTTCATACGAGGTTGTATAAATATCAGGATGCATTTTTTCAATTTCCTGCTGTGTAGTTTCCATCAATTTCCTGTATTGAAAAGCGGCAAATAGAAATTTGTCGGCGGATAATTCTGCGGCTTTTTTCAATTCCGTTTCTGTATAAGCGCCCTGCCACCAAAGCTGGTTGGTTATTTGTTCGTTCCAGTAAATTTCCATCCACGAACGAATGGTTGACACCGGATCACGTTGAATATTTATAAACTGTGCATCGGGGAAAATGCTCATTAAATATTCCATCCGTGCCGGCCCTGTAATTTTTATAGCCAGCCTTTTACGTTTTTGATATTTTACTATCCGCGCAAAAAAAGTTCTTATATGTTCCTGTTCTTCGGGCGTTGCTTTTTCATTCAGCAAAAAACCGCGGGAAAAATCTATGCGTTTGCCTGTAACGGCTTCCCAGAAATCGTAACGTTCAATCGGCCTGAATAAAATATAGTTGCGGAACGATTTATTGTTTTGCGTATTCATGCCAATTACCCGCCAATATTTATTATCGAATAAACGGCGTAGATAATTGATGGGCGCAAACTTTGGAAAAAGTTCCTGCCAGTTAGAGTGCCAGGCTAAATCTTCATGCTGAAAAATAATCTCGGAAATCACGGTTGTGCCGGAACGGCCTGTGCCAAAAACGATAACAGGTTTTTCAAGAAGATGATTGTTTTGCTTTAGAAAATCGTTCATTGCCTGGCCGTTTGTGATTTATTTAAAACTGCAGGATCATTTTTTTCGAGATCTTTCTTTAAATCTGATGCGAGCCTTGCAGAAAAAGCATGGGCGCCTTTATCGTTTAAATGCACATTATCATAAAAATAATCTTTCCTAAAAAATTCAGGATCGAAGGAATAATCGAGGTATTCAACATTATATTTTTTGATGATGGGCATTAATGCAGCTAATGAAGGAGAGGTACTAAATTTCTGTACATAATAAGGCGATTGTATGATAACAAGCTTTACATTTTTTTCCTGCAGCATGGTTACAAAATGTTCAAAGCAATCCTTTGCTGTACTGTCGTAGCTTTCCCCCTTGTCCTGGAAAGCGGGTATTTCGCCTTCAATTTTAGTGCCGTGGATGGGCAGGTAGCCGTTTTCTTCAAAACGGTTCTTCTTAGTGCCGAGCAAAAGTGGCAATACCTGGGAATTATACCGCTGCAGCATGGATAGCTGCGCCGCAAAAACTTCTTTGGGAAAGAGCTCTTTGCCTATGCGTAAAAAAGAAGTGTCTGTATTGATATGTGGTATCATAAGATTAGCAAGAATAAGCTTGCTGGCTTCCATATTGTGCGCCACGGTTTCTTTGGCGGTTATATCCAGAATAACGAGTTTGGGAGAATGCTTGCGCAGCATTTCGCTCATAACAACATCTGCATATAAAATATTGGTTTGTTCCCTGCCTGCATTAAAACAGGTTAAGCCAAGCGTATCGGCGAAAACATTACTTACATACCCATGCGCCGCCTTTGAGCTGCCGAATATATAAACATCTTCCAGGGGCGTATTCATTACATGATTAAAAGCTTTTATATCAGGCGGCGGATCTTTCTCATATAAATATTGAAGAAATAACCCAATACCCCGGTCGAATACAAAAAGCAAGACTGCAAGAATGGATAACTTTTTTAAAAATCTTACAACATGATTTATTTCTTCTCTTGTCATTAACCTGTTTATGTGTTTCTTAGAATTGGAAGTAAATAAACTGACCGCCGTTAAACACACCAATCATTAATATTATCAGTATAACCAAAACATAACTGGTGTATCTCACTACAACAGAATTATTGCCAATGAATTTGACTCTGGGATAATACTCCTGGAGATATTCAACCGTTAATAGCATGCCCATAGCAATAAGGCAATAATAAAAATTTATAGGAGGTGTTCCTTTAAAAAAGTGCCCGCTTTTAAAGGTAATGATGGAGCCTAATATATGCAGCGCATCGCCAATAGACGGCGCCCGGAAAAACACCAGCATAATACAGCCTATCGGCAATGGTATTAATGTGCCCCAGAAAGTCATCCATCTTTTACTTATATATTTATGTGGCCGCACTTTATCTTTATAAATACGCTCAATTACAATACTCAGGCCTGCGGACATACCCCATAAAATAAAGGTCCAGTTAGCGCCGTGCCAAAAACCACTTAATGTAAAAATGAGCACAACATAGCTTAACAGTTTAAACCGGTTGCGCCTCGCCCTTTTAGCAAGGGGCTGATATACGTAATCTCTAAACCAGGTGTAAAGCGAAATATGCCAGCGGTACCATTTGTCGGCAAAGCTTCGGCCAAAAAGCGGCCTTCTGAAGTTTTCCATAAGGTTATAGCCCATTACCTTGGCGCTGCCAATGGCAATATCCGAATAGCCGGAAAAATCACAGTATATCTGCACGTAAAAAAACATGCTGGCTGTAAATAAGGTTAAACCGCTGTGATGATAAGGATTGGCAAAGACCGTGTTTACATAAATGCCAAGCCTGTCGGCCACCACAAGCTTTTTAAAAAAGCCCCATAAAATAATTTTCAGGCCGATCACCACGCGTTCATATTCAAATTTTTTGGGTTCATAAAACTGGTGGATAATATTTTGCGGCCGCTCAATAGGCCCTGCCACTAACTGCGGATAAAACATTACATACAAAGCATATATCCCAAAATTGCGCTCAGACTTCTGGTTACCCCGGTAAACTTCTATCGTGTAACTCATTGCCTGGAAGGTGTGAAACGATAAACCAATAGGCAGAATAAAGCTTAGGTCCTGAACCGGGTTTGTAAAATTGAAAAGCTTTAGGAGGATTGTTATGTTATCATTAATAAAATTAAAATATTTAAAGAAGCCGAGTATGCCTACGTTAGTGATTATACTCAGCCATAAAAAAAGCTTTCTCTTTCGTCCTTCGCTTTTCTCAATAAAAATACCGGCGAAATAATCAATTACAATCGTGAAACCTAATACCAATATATATATAGGTAGAAACGACATGTAGAAATAACAGCTGCTCATTAACAATAGCAGCCATCTGTATTTATGGGGCAGCAGAAAAAAGAGTGATGTAACAATTATAAAGAAGCCAACGAAGGCTAAAGAATTAAATAGCATTTAAAGGCAGCTGTTTTTGGCAATGATAGTAATAAATCTGCAAATAATGAATTCTGGTATCATGCTTGCAGGGTGTGCGCGCATATTTGTTACCCCGGTAGAATACGTTAACCAAGAAAAATACGTTTTTTTCGGAATATTTGGCTACGGTCGTTGATTTCCAGATAATCTTTTCCGAAAACTTATATCTTTGTTAAGTATCCTATTTAAACAACAAGTAACTATGAAACTAAATTTTACCAGCAATACTGCTGAAGATACCCAGTTTGTTCATGTATATGCTAATAAAACTGAAGAACAGGGTTCTTTTTATACAATCAGCCGGTCTATTCAGAAAAAATCATTTCAATTTTTCCTTAAACGTGCTTTTGATATTTTGGTAGCATCTATACTTATTATACTTTTTGCTCCTATATTAATAACTGTGGCACTTTTAATAAAATTAACTTCAAAGGGGCCCATCCTGTACAGTAACGACAGGGTAGGTTATGGCGGCATAAATTTTAAATGCCATAAATTCCGGTCGATGGTTACAGACCACAGCGTAAAACATAAGGATCATAAACGCCATATTGAAAGTGCTGAAAAGGGTGTTTTGCATAAAGACAAAAATGATTCACGCATCACCTGGATTGGAAAAATTATCCGTAAAACCAGTATTGACGAACTGCCCCAGCTTTTTAATGTGTTATTCGGTGATATGAGTATAGTAGGCCCTAGGCCGCTCGTACCATTTATGCTTGTGCCTTATCCTGAATTTAAAGAAGTACGATGCCTTGTGCGCCCGGGTATTACCGGCTTATGGCAAATAAGGGATAGAGAAAATAATACAAGTGCAGAATTTATGATAGAGCATGATACAGAATATATTGAAGATTATACCTTTTTACTTGACATGAAAATTCTCATGCAAACACCTGTTGTTGTGTTATCTGGCAAGGGAGCATATTAATATGCATATTGTAGCATGCCAAATAATATTATACTAAAACTTACATTTGCTTAATGACTGAAAAAGACTTCGTAATTGTTGGCGCAGGGCTGACCGGCAGTACTATTGCACGCATACTTACAGATCATAACCAGAACGTAATTATCCTCGACCGGAAAAACCACCTTGCAGGGAATGTTTTTGATTACAGGCACGAGAGTGGGGCAATGATCCATAAATATGGCCCTCATTATTTCAGGTGCGGCTCTGAAAAAATCTGGAATTTTTTAAACCGGTTTACAGAATTTTATAATTGGTCTGCAACCATACGGTCAAAAGTTAACGGTGAATATCTCAACTGGCCTGTGAACCAGGATTACATTGAAAAGATCGCCGGTAAAAACTGGGAGGAAGAAACTTTTAAAGGCGAGCCTTCCAATTTTGAAGAAGCATGCCTTGCAAAAATGCCCCGCCAGCTATATGAATTATTTATAAAGGGATATACCGAAAAGCAATGGGGTGTAAAAGCGACTGAGCTTGATAAGGAACTGGCGGTGCGCATTACAATTAATAAATCAAACGTAAACACGCTCACGCCCAACCACAGGTGGAATGCATTACCCCGTAACGGTTACACCCAAATGGTGCGTAATATGATTGATGGTATTCCTTTAGAACTAGAAACAGATTACCTGCAAAATAAAGAAAACGTAGCAGCAAAGAAATTGCTCATATTCACCGGGCCTATTGATGAGTTTTTTGGCTATAAATATGGCAAATTAAAATACCGTGGCCAGGAGCGGCGCTTAGAACATATTGAAGAAACGCAACATCAGCCCTGCATACAGGTTAATTATCCAAATGTTGAAGACCCACGCATAAGAACCATTGAATGGAAGCATTTAATGCACCCTGATGAAAAAGATAAAGTGAAAGGAACGATGCTTACGCATGAAACACCTTTTACACCCGAAAATTCAGCCAGCTTTGAATATCCTTTTCCTGATAAGGCAAATAAACAATTGTATGAACAATACAGGGCTGAAAGCGAAAAACTGGAAAATGTGCTTATATGCGGAAGGCTGGGTGAATACAGGTATTACGATATGGACCAGGCAATTGGCCGCGCCATGAAACTTGCTTCCGGAATACTCGAAAAATTTGAAATTCCTTCAGAGGAATATGCTGCTTAACGAATAAATTGCAGTTGCATCGTTCACGCGTTTACTTTTTTTACGCGTTTGTTTTCCAAATCCCTGATCGGGATTATGCAACGCATTTTTCACCTAACTAATTATCGCAACTGTTTTGAATACCGGTAAGATAAACCTGCTTTACCGTGCCTTGCCTTACATCGTTCAAAAAGCAGAGTATATTTTTTATTCTGAAATCTTCCGTAAAAACGCCATGCCCACCCTGGGGATCAACATGTGCAATGGCTGTTACGCCTAAATCTTTCAGACGGGTGTATAAAGGACGGGTTCCATAAATCGGCGTTGCCACAGCACAAGGTGCAAACGGCCTTGTATTAAAAGGCACCACATTATCTCTCTCTCCCTGGAAAAATATGGTTGGCAATGCAGTTTTAGCTGTAATTAGCCCGGGATCTAAAAATGCCCCCCACATGCTTATTACGCCACGTATGGTAAAGTTGCTTTTGCTGGCTGCATTAAATGTTGCTGATTGTTCTGCAACACTGGAGAAAAATCTTTGTGTACGATCATTTTGAAAGTAAGCAGTTGACAAAGCCGTAATAGCGCCTGCACTTTGCCCGCCAATAAAAATCCAGTTCTTATCTACATTATAATCATCTGCACGTTGAACAACATAATTAATTGCTTCGTATGCATCTTCAACAGAACGGTAAAGGGCCTGTTTTAAAAGATTGCTGTCAGCGCAGTTGGAACGGGCGCCATTCTTTCCAAAACCAAGCCTGTAATTAAGCGAAACAACCACGTAGCCATTAGCCGCCAGCTTGGAGGAGGTTGATGTAAGCGAATTTTTATCGCCATTTATAAAGCCGCCGCCGTGAATAAGAAAAATTGCAGGGAATTTTTTCCCGGCTGCATTGGCAGGTTTATAAACATCCAGCGCAAGCCTCTGATTAACGCCATTGGCATTAGCGGCTGTGCTGAATACAATATTTTTTAACGTGGTAACATTTGCTGTGGTGGTGGTTGAAGGCGCATTATTATTTTTATTACCGGCAGTTTTATTGGTATTGCGTTTATTGTTTTTAGCATTGCCAGCGCCCGGCCTTAATATGCGGGCACAGGATGATGCAAGAATAATAATGGCTATGAATAGAGTAACGGTAGAAAGTTTCGTCATAAAAATTTATTGCATTATGGTGCAAAAACAATTCCAGATCAGTGGTTCAGCTTTATTTCAAAAAGGGCCGGCCACATTTTGCCGGTAACAAAAAAACTGTTTTTAGCAGAATCATAGGCAATGCCGTTTAAAACATATCCTGTTGTTGATGTATAATTTTGAATATTTACCGGCATACCGCTTTTAGCCAGGATACCACTCAAATCAAGCTTGCCAAGCACGCTGCCCGTTTCCGGATCGATCTTTATAATATAATCCGTTTGATAAATATTAGCATATATAATACTATCTACGTATTCCAGTTCATTTAAATTACTCACCGGGCCATAGTTATCTGTAACACTAAACTGGTTAAGAATCTTAAAGTTTTCCGGGTCAACAAAATAAAGCACGCTGCTGCCGGTGCTTATAATTAAATCTTTTCCGTTGTTCGTCATACCCCAACCCTCATAAGGCCATTCCATCTCCTTTATTTTTTTGAATGTAACTGCATCGTAAACAAATACCTTATGTTCCTGGTAAGTGAGTTGGTAAATTTTATTGTTCAGTATAGTAATGCCTTCGCCAAAAAATTCTTTTGGCAGCGGGAGAGATTGCAGGATTTTGCCTTCCAATGTGGTTTGAAAAAGTTTGCTGCTTCCATGCATGCCGCCGCTTTCATACAAACTGTTATTTCTCCATTCCAGGCCTTCGGTATAGGAAGATGTATCGTGCGGATAAACTTTTACAATTGAATAGCTTATCATTGGAGGAGCGGGGTTGTCATTATTATTGCCTGTTATTTTATCCGGCTGGTTATTATTATTGCAGGCTAAAAAAAGTACAATGCAGGGAAGGAGGTGTGATAATTTCATGAAAAGGCTTTGTTGTTAATTGCAGCAAAAATATATTCGTAAATATTAATAATTTGTAATAAAGCAGGGATTCGCTTAAACTGGCATTATTTTAAGCTTTTTCAAACTAAACAGTAAAATGAAAAAAACAGCATTTCTTTTTTTTACCACTATTTTTCTTTGCTCCTGTACTGAGCTGCAACAGGTAGCCGGTTCATTGCCTTCATCTGCCAATAATAATCTGTCTCAATCGCAAATAGTTGCCGGTTTAAAACAGGCGCTTACCATCGGCACACAAAACAGTGCCAATCAGTTAAGCGCAGTAGATGGTTTTTTTGCAGATGCCGCCATAAAAATTTTAATGCCGCCCGAAGCGCAGAATGTTGAGAAAACTTTGCGCCAGTTTGGACTGGGAAGCCTGGTTGATAAAGCCATTCTTTCTTTGAACCGTGCTGCTGAAGATGCAGCGAAATCGGCTACACCCATTTTTACCGGTGCCATTAAACAAATGACGATTACAGATGCACTGGGTATTTTGCAGGGTGGTGATTTTGCGGCTACCAATTATTTTAAAGATAAGACTACTGCACAGCTTACCGCGGCTTTCAGCCCGGTTATTGCGAAGTCTTTGAGTAAAGTAAATGCTACGAAATACTGGAGCGATGTGTTTACAGCCTATAATAAATTCGCTGCCAAAAAAGTCCCAACGGATATTTCAGCTTATGTAACACAAAAAGCTATTGATGGTATTTTTTATGAAGTGAGCCTGGAAGAGCAAAAGATCAGGAAGGACCCGGCAGCCCGTGTTACGGAATTACTGAAAACGGTGTTTGGGAGCAAACAGGCAGCGAAATAAGATACTACAGATCATCCTTTACTTTTTTAGGCAATGATTGAACGATGAGGTTATAAGAGTCATCAATCATTTCTTTTATAAGCTTTGATAGAATGCTGCCATCGATTATAATGGTATTCCAATGTTTTTTATTCATGTGATAGCCGGGTTTAACAGCATCATATGCTTCACGTAATTCAATTGCTTTTTCCGGATCACATTTGGCATTGAATTGTAAAGGATCGGCGTCTAATGCAACCAATAAAAATATCTTTTCCTTTACCCTGAATACCAGCGTTGTTTCGCCAAAAGGAAAATCTTCTGTTACAGCTTTCTTTGAAAGACAATATTCACGGAGTGTTTCAATATGCATAAAATATTATTATTGTTTATACCCCGGCCCTTTAATAAACCTGCCCGGTGTTGCACCGGTATGCTCGTTATTCTTCAAAACCTGTACGCCATTCACCCAAACATCTGTTACACCTGTTGCATACTGGTGCGGTTTTTCATATGTGGCATGGTCAGTAACTGTTGCCGGGTCAAATACAACCACGTCTGCATAATTGCCCACTTTTAATTCTCCGCGTTTCTTCAGCTTTAAATTGGTGGCAGGCAATTTTGCAAGCTGGTAAACCGCCTGCTGCAAGCTTAACACTTTTTCATCCCTTGCATATTTGCCCAATACCCTTATGAAATTTCCATACGCTCTCGGATGCGCGTTTGATTCAAGAAAGACACCTTCGTTTGTATAAGAACCTTCATCACTCCCAAAACTTACCCAGGGCAAAGCCATTTGCTTTTTTACATTGTCTTCACTCATTAAAAAATAGGCAACACCAATTCTTGTACTGTCTTCAACAATTAAATCCATTGCCGTTTCTTCTGGGGTTTTGCCGCGCAGCGCAGCCACTTCAGCTAAGGTTTTGCCGGTATATTTTTTAAGTGAATCCTGTTTAAAACCAAGCAATAAAACATTATCCGCACTGCCAGCCCCATAATATAAATTCTCCCAATCCTTTGCATCGGTATTCATGGCTTTCTCCATTTGTTTTCTTATAACAGGATCGTGCAGGCGCTGCCATAATTTTCCAAAGCCACCATCCTGCAAAGAAGGCGGGAATGCTGCCGTCATGCCGGTTGCCCCCGCGAGATAAGTGTACATATCAGCCGTTATTTTAAGCCCTGAAGCACGGGCTGCTTCAACCTGTTTTATTACACTATCCATTTTAGGCCAGTTGTTTTTACCGGCAGCTTTAAGGTGATATATTTCTGCAGGAATATTTGCCTCCCTTGCAATGGTTATTAATTCATTTACTGCTTCGTTCAGCTTGTTGCCTTCGCTGCGCATGTGTGAAATATACATTCCACCATATTTTGATGCTTCTTTGCATAAAGCAATCAATTCATTGGTGCTTGCAAAAAAATCAGGCGGATAAATTAAAGAAGAACCAACGCCCATAGCGCCTTCCTGCATGGCCTGAGCCACCAGCATGCGCATGCTGTCTAATTCAGCAGGCGTTGCAGCGCGGTCATCTTCGCCCACAATATAAGTGCGCACTGTTCCGGCGCCGATAAATGAAGCTACATTGCAACTGATGCCTTTCTTTTCCAGGTGATTTAAATATTCGCCCAGCGTGTTCCATTCAACTTTATATTTTATATCGCTTTGGCCTTCCTGCATTTGTTTTTTCATAGTGGCATTTAAAGGGCCCATGCTGCTCCCTTCACCCATCACTTCAAGTGTTACGCCCTGCCGGATATCACTTTGCGAACGGCCATCCTGTATCAAAGATTCCGTTGCCCAGCTAAGCATATTAATAAAACCGGGAGCAATGGCCTTACCATTTGCATCAACCTCATCTTTTGCGGAAACATTTTTTAAATCGCCAATGAATGCAATGGTATCGGCATTTATAGCGATGTCTGCTTTATAAGGTTCGCCGCCATTGCCATCATATATAATACCGTTTCGAATGATTGTTTCGTAGGCAGGCTTGTTATTGCATGCTGTTATTATTAAACATAACAGGCATATAGAGCCTATAAGTTTTGGCGTGTACATAATTTATTATTACGATCTGAAAAGTATATCGGCGAATATATTAATTGTTGAAGGCTATTTCATTCGTTCAGGTTTGTTTTTCAATTGTCTTATGGAACGCCGCGGTTTCCATTCCCTTTAAGCAAGAAATTTATTACGGGCGTTTCATTGCTTCAAGTTCTTTTTGCATGCGGAACATTTCATCACGCAGTTTTGCTGCTTCTATAAAGTCGAGATCACGTGCTGCTTTCTCCATTTCTTTTTTAATCTTATTGATGGCTTTTTCCATTTGTGGAATGGTTTTATAAATCACCTGTTCTTCAGCAGCAGATGTTGTAACAATATCTTCATCACCCTGTATGGCATAAGGATTTTTTGCATCGAAACCTTTTATATCAAGCACCGATGTTTGTGCAAATACATTTTCCTTTGTTTTCTTAATGGTTCGCGGTGTAATGTTATGTTCAATATTATAAGCGGCTTGTTTTTCACGCCTGCGGTTGGTTTCATCAATCGTTTTCTGCATGCTTTCAGTCATGGTATCTGCATAGAAAATTACCAGCCCGTCAACATTGCGGGCAGCACGGCCGGCCGTTTGCGTGAGCGATCTTTCATTGCGTAAAAAGCCTTCTTTATCGGCATCAAGAATAGCGACTAAAGAAACTTCCGGAAGGTCGAGACCTTCACGCAAAAGGTTTACGCCAACCAACACATCAATATCGCCTAAACGCAACTGCCTTAATATTTCAACACGTTCCAATGTGTCAACATCGCTGTGTATATATTTTGATTTAATGTTGATACGCTGCAGGTATTTATCCATTTCTTCCGCCATGCGTTTGGTTAAAGTGGTTACGAGCACACGGTCGCCTTTTTTTACGCGTTTATCAATTTCATCCAGTAAATCATCTATCTGGTTTACCGATGGGCGGATTTCAATAGGCGGTTCCAATAAACCCGTTGGCCTAACCACCTGTTCAACAACAACACCGCCGCATTTCTCTAATTCATATTCGCCCGGCGTGGCGCTTACATAAACCGTCTGGTCTGTTAAATTTTCAAATTCATGAAAATTCAAAGGCCTGTTGTCTAAAGCTGACGGCAGGCGAAAACCATATTCAACCAATATTAATTTCCGGCTTCTGTCGCCACCGTACATACCTGCAATCTGCGGTATGGTTTGATGGCTTTCATCAATAATGGTAAGAAAGTCTTTTGGGAAATAATCCAGCAAGCAGAAAGGCCTTGTGCCAGGCTGCCTTCTGTCGAAAAACCTTGAATAATTTTCAATGCCATTGCAAAAACCAAGCTCTCTTATCATTTCCAGATCATATTCAACTCTTTCTTTTAAACGCTGCGCTTCTATTAATTTACCAATACTTTTAAAGTATTCGGTCTGCAAACGCATTTCATCCTGTATCTCGTATAAAATAGTTTGCATCATGTCTTTTGGAGCAAGGTATAAGTTAGCGGGAAAGATGGCTGCGTTCTCCACCTTCATCATTCTTTTGTTGGTGTTTACATCAATCGTTTCTATTTCTTCAATCTCATCGCCAAAGAAAGTGATGCGATAACCGTAATCAACATAAGGCAGGTTAATATCAATTGTGTCGCCCTTAACGCGAAAGGTGCCGCGTTTAAATTCAACCTGCGTTCTGTTATATAAACTGTTAACGAGTGAATGTAAAAAGCCCTGCCGCGAAATGGTTTGCCCCTTTGCTATGCGTACAATGCCATTTTCAAAATCGGTGGGATTACCGATACCATAAATACAACTCACGCTGGCTACAACAATAATATCCCTGCGGCCCGTAAGCAGCTCGCTTGTTGCCTGTAAGCGAAGCTTATCCAGCTCTTCATTAATGCTTAAATCTTTTTCAATATAAACATCACTAACAGGCATGTAAGCTTCAGGCTGGTAATAGTCATAATAGCTTACAAAATATCCAACTGCATTATCAGGAAAGAATTGTTTGAACTCTCCATATAATTGCGCCACCAGTGTTTTATTATGCGTCAACACCAGCGTTGGCCGCTGAACGTTCTGAATAACATTGGCCATGGTAAAGGTTTTACCGCTTCCGGTTACCCCTAATAATGTTTGATATTGCTCTCCGTTATTAATTCCTTCGGTTAGCTGGCGTATAGCTTCAGGCTGATCGCCGCCGGGTGTATAAGGTGCTGCTAATTTAAAAGGCATAAACGCTAAGTTATAAAACGTAAAAAGAATTTTAATTCATATTATTTTAATTATATCATGATAAAATGAATCATGTATTATTCACCATATTTCAATCACTTATATATTCATATAAGTGAAAATAATTTTGTATGGTTTTGCCTGTATTATTTTAATACTGCTAAAAAAATACGTTCATGTAAAACTGGCAAAGTACTTGTATTTACATGCCCGCTAAACTTTAATAACTAAAAAACATTTTTACTATGAAGAAGTTCCTTTTTTCTGCAGCAATCGTAATGAGCGCAATGGGTATAGCAGTAGCAAGTTCAAATCATAATGCTACGCGCCCAATTGATAACAAAGTGTATATCTTAAATGATACTACACCAAGCGACACTACACCGAGTGATACAACACAACCTGTGGACTCCAGCTTTTTATTGAAATAAGCAAGTCAATACAGGATTTCGGTAATTAATTAATCATTTAAATTTTAATGTTAAACTATGAAAAAATTTCTTTTTTCAGCAGCAGTGGTAATGAGTGCAATGGGCATAGCAGTAGCAAGTTCAAACCATGCTACGCTTCCTGTTGACAACAAGGTGTATATCGCAAATGATACTACTCCAACAGATACAGTTCCAAGCGACACAACACAGCCTACAGATTCCAGTTTCTTATTGAGGTAGAGTTGAGTCTAATTATTATTCCATTTTATTAATCTTAAAAAAAACTATTTAATATGAAAAAATTTCTTTTTTCAGCAGCAGTAGTAATGAGTGCAATGGGTATAGCAATAGCAAGTTCAAACCATGCTACGCTTCCTGTTGATAATAAGGTATATGTAGCAAATGATACAACACCGAGTGATACAACTCCGAGCGATACTACACAGCCTACAGATTCCAGTTTCTTATTGAAATAAGCAGAAACTACATCTCACATAAGGATTAAATTTTTGGTTTAATCGTGCACGCAAAGCTTTTATAATTTTATTATAAGGGCTTTGCTCTTTTATGTACGTGGATGATCATTTAATGAGAGACAATATGGTTTGACTTTAAATTTAATTCTTAGAATATTCAATAATCAATACTCCATATTCATACTCAACCTTTGCAAATTGAGTGTTCGGTTGAATATTTTCTTAACTGTCTATGGAATGATCATTACTCCGATCTTAATGATTGCACCGGGTTTGCCATGGCTGCCTTTATAGCCTGGAAGCCTACCGTTATTAATGCAATTAATGCAGCAACAATTGCAGCAAAAATGAATACCCACCATTGAATGTTTATACGGTAAGCAAAATCCTGCAGCCAATTATGCATGGCATACCACGCAATAGGAAATGCAATAACAGCGGCAATTAAAACAAGTTTTAAAAAATCTTTTGATAATAAACTTACGATGGTCGTTGTGCTTGCACCTAACACTTTTCGTACACCAATTTCTTTTACACGCTGCGAAATGGTAAATGCAGAAAGCCCGAATAGTCCAAGGCATGCAATGAAAATAGCAATGAATGCAAACGTAGTGAATATGCTTTCCTGTTTATGTTCAGCATCGTACAGCTTCGCAAAATTTTCATCGAAGAATGAATATTGATAGGGGAGTTGAGGGAGAAATTTTTGCCAGGTATCTTTTATTGTTTCTAAAGATGATGCAATATTTTTTCCCGAAATTTTTATAGAAATGGTATTATAAAAACTCTGGCTTAGCGGCGGCATAACAAAAACCAAAGGCGTTATGGCCTCATGTAATGATTCAAAATGAAAATCTTTTACAACACCAATTATATGACCGCTAAACTGCCCATACTTAAAGTTTTTACCTACTGCCTCGTCATTCGATTTCCATCCAATTGCTTTCACTGTTGCTTCGTTAATGATAAAATTGGATGTATCGGTTCCATAACTGCGCGAAAAATTTCTGCCTGCAGCCAGTGCAATTCCATAAGCCGGTACAAAATCGTAATCCGTTGCGAGGAAACGAATGTCGGCTTTTACCGGAACCATAGAATCATTGCCCGGTACCTGCGCGCCCATTCCATCCAGCAATCTTCCTGTAGGAATCCTGGACGAACGCCCTACAGCTTTAATATTTGAATTTTGTAATAAAGTATTTCTGAATGCTTCGTATTGATCGTTCAATCGATTATTATAAGCCATCGTTATTAAATGATCTTTATCATAACCCAGTGATGCGTTTTGCATGTACCGCAATTGCTGAAACACAACAACTGTTGTTATAATCAGAATAATTGAAATAGCAAACTGCGTTACCACAAGCACTTTACGAAAGCTGATGCTGGTACCACTAACTTTAAACAATCCTTTTAAAGTTTTTACCGGCTGGAAAGATGACATGAATATTGCAGGATAGATGCCTGAAATAATACCAACCACAAATGGTGCTAAAAACAACGGAACCAAAATCTGCCATTTAAATAAAATACCTGCAGAAAGGTTTTGTGATGATATTTTATTTAACCAGGGCAGAAGTAAGTACAACAATACAAATGCAATAATGATAGCTGACCATGCTAATAAAACGGATTCGCCTAAAAACTGCATTACCAATTCCTTTTTTTGTGCACCGACAACTTTTCTTATACCAATTTCTTTTGCACGCAATGCAGAACGTGCAGTGGAAAGATTCATATAATTAATGCATGCTATCAGTAATATAAATAATGCAATGGCGGAAAAAATATATACACGGTTTATATCCCCATTTGGCTCAGCTTCAAAATCTGTATGTGAGTATAAATGAATGTCTGTTAATTTCTGAAGGTCAAGCTTTGTAAATTTTGAAGGTTGATTTGGTCCATATTGACCAGCCATGTGCCGGTCAAGAAATGCAGGGAACCTTTTCTTCATGCTTTCTATATTATAATTTTTAGGAAGCAGGATATAAGTGAAGAATGAATTATTGCCCCAATTGGTTCGCAAATTCTCTTCCCCGATAATAGCAGAATCTTTCAGCGTATTAAATGACACTAATATATTAGGATGAATGTGCGCATTAGAGGGGAAGTC
>JAEWJV010000171.1 GCA_023386395.1 Bacteroidota bacterium | reverse complement strand
TGATTATCAGAACCATTATCTATAACAACTTTATATACACTTATAACACTAACTATTATCAAAGAAAAGACAAGGACTCTATTTTTTATTTCGACAGAAAAGTTAAAGACACCGCAAACGGCAAGCTGGTCAAGTTGAATTATTTAAATAGTGCTAACATTTTTCTTAACAACAACAACATACTAAGTTTAAATTCTGACTATTACGGCGACTCAATCAAGGTATGGAAAAAGCCTGGTGATATTAACAGCTCGCAGTTAAGTTCATTTATCGGGGAAATAGCAACTGCTATGAATACAACTGAAAAACCTGAGAACAGCACAATAGATGTTGATACCATCACAAATAAGGATGAATTGATAAGAACTGCAACGTTCGCACTGCAAAGAGATGCAAGGTATCTTCAAAAACAAACACTCTATGATGCCAAAAGAGTATTCGGTAGGCTTGCCGCACTTGATGCGGTAAATTATCTTTACGAATACCGCCGGCTGAGCCTCAATTATTACACCTATTACCGGGATACCACCGACCGGCTAAAAGATTTAAAAAAGATTACTGCTGCTGAAGAGGTTTTATTAGAATCAAATCCGGCAGATTCACTCAGGCAAATGCTTTCATCGGATTACTGGAATTTATCATGGTACCTGCTCTTTGAAAAAAATTTAGATTCTGCTGCTGTTATGCATGCGGTACTCAGAGGTTTACAACTATATGATAAAAATACCGGCATCAATACAAATCTTGCACTTGCCTATCTGCTTACCGGGCAGTGTGAAAAAGCAGATTCTGTTTACCGGAAATTCAAAGGCCAGTCATATTTATCTGATGCAAGAAAATTTACCGAATCTTTCCGGCAGGATTTAAATGATCTTGAGGATGCAGGCATTATAACAAAAGAAAAGAAAGAAATTTATGATCATGTGCAACGAATACGGCAGTTCTTAAAAAACGAAATAAGTGTATTAGATTGTAAAACTTCATCCAAATAAAAGCCTGAATAAAAATAAAATTCAGTTGCTGTATATTATTAACATTCTAAAATTTTAATGCTGCTGAATAGTTAAGTTCGAAAAATCGCCATCTGAGCCGTTGCCCACCCAAAAACCAATCTTTCCTGTTGTATAATTTGCCAGCGGTTTTACAACAAGAGATGGCGTGTTATCATTATTTACATACGCTGATATTTTATCAACTTCAACCACAACCTTTACATGAAACCAGCTTGAAGGCTCAATAGTTTGGGTTAATACATTTTCATATTTGCCGGGGAAATTTTCGCGCAGGTAAGACCATTCATATTTAGGCAAACAGATGTATTGAACTGAATGGCTCTTTCTTGCTGCATCCCGCGATTGAAAATTGAAAGGCCGGAAATACACGGCATCGAAAGAACTGTCATTAATACCGTGAAATGCAATGCCCACAAAGCTTTGCTGCATTACATCCTTGCCCTTAACATCAAATTCGATAATGCCGGTTGAAAAATTAATGGTCTTTAGCCAGGCAACACCATCGCCTTCCGCAGCATTGAAGCGTACAATTTTTTTGTCGGCAGAATCATCAACAGCAATATGCCTGTTAATTACCTCAAAATTGTTTGCAGAAGAAATATCAATCGTTTGTGCCTCTGTAAAATTTGCACAATACATAAAGGCAACAACAATAAGTGCAATTAATTTATACATAATAATTGAATTTGTTTTGGTAATAAACCTCTTTGGAAAGTTTTGAACTTTCCAAAGAGCTAAGCTTTATTCATTTCGCAATGCCTTTACAGGATTTGCCAATGCAGCTTTTATTGCCTGGAAACTTACAGTTACCAGCGCAATGCATAAAGCAACTAACCCGGCAACAGCAAAAACCCACCACTCAATATGAATGCGGTAAGCAAAACTTTGCAACCATTTATGCATTGTCCACCATGCCACCGGAAATGCAATTAATGATGCCGCTAAAACAAGTTTTAAAAACTCTCCGGAGAGCATTTGCGTTACCTGGCTAACACTTGCACCCAACACTTTTCTGATACCAATTTCTTTCGTACGTTGCTCCGCAGTGTAGGTTACTAATCCAAACAAACCAAGACACGCAACAAAAATGGTAAGCATAGAAAAGAGCCTAAGTATATTACTTGTTTTTTGCTCTGTTGAATATGTTTTATTAAAAAGATCATCCATAAAATTATATTCAAACGGATCTTCGGTTTTATAACTGTCCCATGTTTTTTTCATAACTGCCAGCAAGCCTGCTACATCAGTTGTTTTTATTTTAAATATCAATCCACCTTCAGGTTTCAATGTCATGTATAAAGGGCTTATGGCTTCATGCAGTGATCTAAAATTGAAATTCTTTACAATACCAATTACGTGAAAAGGAACATTGTTACCCCTGTCACTATTCTGCCGTATTATTGTTTTACCAATAGCCGTTGCGTTGTTCCATCCAAATGCACTTGCAGCCGTTTCATTCAATATAATAGCAAAAGAATCAGTTGCAAATTCACTGGAGAAATTCCTGCCGTCAATCATCTTCATTCCTAATGTTGGTATATAGTTTTCATCAATATGGTAATCTACACCATTAACAATGAGTTTATCATTTCCCTGCGGATATGCCAATGCGTTATTGTAATTACTTGGGCCGGCAGGCTTGTACCAGCTAACGGTTGCATTTACAATCCGTGGGTCCTGCAGCATTTGCTGTTTAAAAACTTGTTCATTATTACCCAATACATAAGAATTAGGAATAGTGATAAGCTGTTCTTTATTAAAACCAAGGTCTTTGTTTTGTATATATTTCATTTGCTGGTACACAACCATCGTTCCTATTATTAATGCAACAGAAATAAAGAATTGAAATACGACCAGGCCGCTTCTCAAACCAAAATTTTTATGGTTGATTGTAAGCTTACCTTTTAATACAGCAATTGGTTTAAAGGATGACAAATAAAATGCAGGATATAAACCTGCAACAATACCCACAATCAATCCTAAACCAATAAAAGCAAGCGCAGGTTTTGCATCGAAGTTTAATTGTTTGCCTGAAAAATCATTAAATGCAGGTAAGGCCAGTTCTACCATTACAAATGCAATAATCATTGCAAAGAAGGTTATCAATATGGATTCAGATAAGAATTGTTTAATTAGCTGAAACCTGCCGGAACCCGCCACCTTTCTAACGCCCACTTCTTTCGCTCTTTTAGATGCGCCTGCCGTTGAAAGATTGATGAAATTAATACAGGCAACTACCAGCATAAATAAAGCAACACCACCAAAAATATAAACATAGGAAGCATTGCCGCCCGGTTCAAATTCATTGTTTGTATCGCTATGCAAATGAATATCTGCTAATCGCTGCAATGTAAAACCCAGCGAGTTGCCTTTACTTGTAAACTGTTCAAGGCTTAAGCCCATTTGCTGCTGGATTTGCGGGCCCATATATTGTTTAACCATTGCAGGAAAGCGGGCTTCCATTTTCTTTAAATCAGTGCCGGGCTTTAATAAGAGATAGGTGTGATAGCCACCGCTCATCCAGGTATCGGAATTGGCGTCACCAAAATTTGTAAGCGAACCAAACATGTCAAAATGAAAATGCGAATTAGCAGGAATATCTTTTATCACACCGGTTATGGCATATGGAAGATTATTATCAGCAGTAAGTATAATGGTTTTCCCGATTACGTTTTCATCACCAAAATATTTTTTAGCAGTTGATTGCGTGATAACAACAGTATGCGGTTGCAGCAAAGCCGTTTTTGCATCGCCCTCAATCATGGGCAATGTAAATATGCTGAAGAAGTTGGCATCTGCAAAGGCAAACCTGTCATCTTTGAAAACTTTGTCTTTGTATAAAATTTTTGAACTGCCATAATTAAGCAGTCTTGTTGCATCCTGCACTTCAGGAAAATCTTTCTTCATGGTGGCAGCCACCGGCGGCATGGTAACGCTTTCGTTTATTTTCCCGCCATTAACATCCGCCTTAAAAATAACCCTTGCAATATTATCCGCGTTCTTATTAAACTTATCATAACTCAGTTCATCCTGCACATACAACATGATAATAAAACATATTGCGATGCCGAGTGATAAACCAAGAATATTAATGAAAGAAAAAAGTTTGTTTTTTCTGATATTGCGCCATGCTGTTTTAATATAATTCCTGAACATAAAGGCATCTCCTAAATCCTCTCCTGAGAAGAGGATTTTTTAGTTTGATTATAATTTAATATTGTTCATATAAAAGGAGCCTCTCTCAAATCCTTCCCAAAGAAGGATTTGGGATGAGCTTTTTATTCCGTTCTCAAACTCTTCACCGGGTTTACCAAGGCGGCTTTTATACTTTGATAACTTACGGTTATTAACGCAATGCTTATTGTAAGCAACCCTGCAACAGCAAACATCCACCAGTTAATATTGATCTTATAAGCATAATCCTGCAGCCAGTTGTTCATGGCCCACCATGCTGCGGGAAATGCAAGCAGGAATGCCAGCACCACCGGTTTTAAAAAGTTAAGCGATAATAATTTTACAATGCTGGATGAAGAAGCGCCCAGCACTTTGCGTACGCCAATTTCTTTGGTGCGTTGTTCGGCTGTGAATGTTGCCAGTCCGAATAAACCTAAACATGATATAAAGATTGCGAGAAAGGCAAAAATGTTGGCAAGCTTGCTTATCACTGCTTCACTTTCATATAATTTGGCATATTCAAGATCGGAGAACTGATAAGTGAAAGGAAATGCGGGATTTAATTGTTTATATAATTGCTGAAGCTGCGTAATGGCCGCTTCTGTTTGCCCGGCTTTGATGCGCACTAAAATTGTTCCCCAGCTCCAGTTCTCATCAAGGCGTATAATTAAAGGTTCTATGCTCTCATGCAATGAATTGAAATGAAAATCTTTCAGCACACCAATCGCCTTACCTTTATGATTGCCCCAACTGATGGTTCTGCCAACAATATCTTTTAAACCAATTTTATTAACAGCCGTTTCATTTAATAGCCAACCCGCAGAATCGATTCCGTAATCTTTTGAAAAGTCGCGGCCGCTTTGCATTTGCAGGTTCATCGTCTTTACAAAATCATAGCCCACCACACCATCAGCAAAAGATACGGTTAAGTCCGGGTCTTTGCCCGGCCATTCAACGCCGGTAAAATGATGGGATATAGCAGTGGGCGAATTACGCATCTTGGAAATATTCACAATAGCAGTGTTAGACAAGGCTTTTTGTTTGAAGAGATCATAGTTTTTTATAAGGTCGCCTTCAATAGGAATATACACAAGATTATCGCGGTCATAACCAAGATTTTTTGTTTGAATATAGTTGAGCTGTTTATATACGACGATCATGGCAATCACCAAAAACACGCTCATGGCGAACTGAAAAACCACCAGCGCTTTTCTAAAGAAAGTTGCGCTCCAGTTAAATTTTAAACTGCCCTTTAAAACACGCACAGGCTTTAACGATGACAGGAACAGTGCAGGGTAACTTCCGGCAACAAAACCTGTAATCACCATTAAACACAGTATAATAAACCAGAAAGAAGATTGATGAAAAGGCAGCGATAATTGTTTTCCTGTAAGCTGGTTAAACGCAGGCAAACTCAATGCCGTTAGCATAATTGCAATAATGATGGAAAGAAAAGTAAGCATGATTGCTTCGCCAACAAACTGTGCAATTAAAATTGAACGCGAAGCACCTGCAACTTTTCTTATACCTACTTCTTTTGCACGTTTGGCAGAACGCGCTGTAGCCAGGTTCATAAAATTGATGCAGGCAATCAACAAAATAAAAACAGCAATAATGCTGAACAGGTTTATGTATTCAATTCTGCCGCCATCTAAATAACCATTTTTAAAATTGGAATGCAGGTATTTTTCAGTGAAGGGTTGCAACGCCAGCTCCATTATAAAGCTTTTATCTTTTTCCCTGTAGTTATAAATAAGATCTTTGATCTTAGCCTGTACCTTAGCTGCATCAGCGTGGGGTTTTAGCTGAATAAAAGTTTGCGGGCTCGTATTGCCCCAGTTATGCACCCAGTTATTTTGCTTTACAAAATCGCTCCATGTTCTTAAAAAATCAAACTGCAGCGATGACCTTGCAGGTACATCATCAAACACCGCTGTTATTTTTAAATCTTCCTTATTATCAAAGCGGATTATTTTGTTGATGGCATTTGATGCGTTACCAAAAAAATATCCGGCCATATTTTTTGATATGGCAATGCTGTTGGGCCCGGTTAAAGCTGTTGCGGCATTACCCTGTAATAAAGTATAGCTGAACATTTTAAAAAAATCTTCACCGGCAAACATGCCCGTTGATTTTGTTATTTTCTCTCCGGCTTCAAACGTGCTGCTGCTGCCCGGCGCCGCTACATATTCAAACCCGCTTGCATACTGAATTTCAGGAACCGTTCGCTTCAACTCTTCAGCCAGGAGGCCTTGTGTGGGGTAACCGGCATCTATTTTTCCATCAAAATAATTACGTTCATAAACCTGGTATAAATATTTACCGTTTTTATGAAATGCATCTACATTTTTCTCATCGTTCACCCAAAGCATTATGATTAAGCTACAAGCTAAACCCAATGCCAAACCCATGATATTAATAATAGAAAAACCTTTACTGCGAACGATATTGCGCCACGCTGTTTTCAAATAATTGCTGAACATGCCGGAATTGTTGAATAAATAAATATTGTTATTGGTTAAGGTGGGACAATATTTATTATTTCATTTTTCATCAATCAATCCTGGTGCCATTGTTGCAAATGAATTTATAATCAATGCATTAGAGAGTTATTTATATGGAAGATTGTCCGGAATCGTACAATTGTAATTTTATAAGCGGACGATTGAGCGCTTCGGGCTATGGGGGTTTATTTCGTGAATCGTCAAACTTGAATACAATTCGTTATAACGAAGACTGCTATTAATATTTTATATTTCAATTTATCAGGTTGTTTCAATTCATTGCAACCACTTAACTTTCACGTTTGACGATTCACCATTTACGCCATTCATTCACTACGTAATGCCTGCACCGGGTTAGCAACAGCCGCTTTAATTGCCTGTATGCTCACGGTTATTAATGCAATTAAAATGGCTGTGATGCCGGCAACAACAAATATCCACCAGCTCAGCGTTGTTCTGTAAGCAAAACTTTGCAGCCAGGTATGCATAGCCCACCACGCCACGGGGAAAGCAATAACAGCGGCTATCAATACAAGTTTTGCAAAATCTTTCGACAGCATAGTCACTATGCCGCCAACACTTGCACCCAAAACTTTACGCACGCCAATTTCCCTGGTACGTTGTTCTGCCGCATACGTAACCAATCCAAACAAGCCAAGGCAACCGATGAAGATGGCAAACACGGCAAACGTTATAAAGAGTTTACCTGTTTGCTGTTCTGCCGTATATACCTTATTAAAATCATCATCCATAAATGTATAGTTAAAGGGCTGGCCTGCTGTAGCGGCGTTCCATCGCGTTTCAATGGTATTTATAACTGAAGCGATATTTTTTGTTTTAATGTGAACGGCAATGCTGCCCCAGTTTTCTCCTAACTGAATTATAAGCGGGCCAACATTATCGTGCATGGAACTGAAATTAAAATCTTTTACAACGCCCACTATATGATAAGGAATAGCGGCGCCTATAGCATCGTTGCTGAAATCCGGGCGGTATAATGTTTCTTTAAGCGGTTCTTTCAGGCCAAGCACTTTTACAGCCGCTTCATTCAAAATAATACCGGAGGAATCTGAAGGAAAAGCTTTTGAAAAATTCCTGCCCTTTGCTATGTTCATGCCAAGCGTTGGTATATAATTCTCATCTATAAAAAAATTGGTGAGCACAACCGCTTTATTTGCATTCATGGCTGCATCACGAAACCATCCTTCGGTATCAAAGCTGGTGCCGGTGGGCAGGTCGCCCGAAATGCTTGCATTTTCAACCCCGGTAATATTCAGCAGTTCATTCCTGAACGAATGGATCTGCTTATCAAGATACCAGGCGTTATGCAATATCAAAACCTGCTCGCGGTTATAGCCAATTTTGTGGCTGCGTATAAAATCAAGCTGGTTATAAATTACAATTGTTCCAATGATAAGTATGATGGAAATACTGAATTGAAAAACCACGAGGCTGCTGCGTAACCAACTGCTCTTAAACCCCTTTGCTATTTTTCCTTTTAATACATCTATGGGCTGGAATGATGATAAATAAAATGCGGGATAGCTGCCGGCAACAAACCCCACTACAATAACCAGTGCCAGCATTATCGGGAACAACCATGTTGAGAACAAAGTAGCAATACTCATTTCCTTACCGGCAAGCTGGTTGAATAAAGGCATTAACAACATAGCCATAATAATAGCAAGTACTAACGAAAACAGGCATATTAAAATTGATTCCGTTAAGAACTGTATGATGAGATGTGTGCGCAATGAACCAGCCACTTTTCTTATGCCTACTTCTTTGGCACGGTTGGCAGAACGCGCTGTTGAAAGGTTCATGAAGTTTACGCAGGCAATCAGTAAAATAAAAATGGCGATAACAGAAAAAATATAAACATAATTGATGTTACCGTTAGCCTCTATTTCATATTGTTTATCTGAATGCAAATGAATACCGGTTACAGGCATTGCATAATAATCAAAATGACCGCCGGTATTTTTAAGATCATTCAATGAGGCGTGCAACTGGTCTTGCAATTCTTTACCTAAATAATTATTAATGGTGGCATCTACATCTTTCTGCAGTTTCTCTTTAGTTACGCCTGGCCTTACCAACACATAATTATACCGGTTATTGCTGAGCCAGCTTGGATTGTCTTTTCCGCGTGGGCGGATAAAATGAAAATGAAAATGCGACTGCTTTGGAATGTCTTTTATTACACCGGTTATCTTGCAATAATTATCGTTGTCAACAATTAAAGTTTTACCAAGAATATCTGTTGTGTTGAAATACTTTTTAGCCGTGGTTTCGTCAATCACAATTGAATTAGGATCGCGTAAGGCAGTTAACGGGTTACCTGCAATCATTGGTAAAGCGAACACTTTAAAAAAAGTAGAATCTGCAAAGGCCGCGTGATCATCCTGCACGTTGCGGTTATCTTTTTTCACAAGAATGCCGCCCTGGTTGGCTACTCTTGTTATCTCTTCCACTCCGGGAAAATCTCTTTTCAAAGCAGGGCCAAGCGGGTCGGGCGATACCGCGAAAATAGCGGAGGTGTTATTAAAATATATATCGGCATCTATGCGGTAAATACGCTCTGCATTTGGATAATATTTATCGTAGCTTAATTCATCTACCACATACAACACTATCAATAAACAAACGGCCAGCCCGGATGCCAGCCCGATAATATTAATGGCCGAAAAGCCCTTATTTTTCCACAGGTTGCGCAATGCAACTTTCAAATAATTTTTAAGCATTGATATAGATTAAAAGTTAAGCAGTCCGCAGGTATTACGTTTTACTCCGCAATATGTTACCGCCGGAATTAAATATTTACACCTGTTATAATAACAACACCCATTTATAAAGTGGTTGCTCAATTTGGTTACTTTACCCCGCAGTTTGTATCTTCAATTTATTTTAAAAGACTCGCCACATGAAAAAAGTATTTTTAGTAATTATAACAACTGCATTAATGTTTACAAGCTCACATTTAAACGCTCAGAAAACTGCATTAACCGACAAACAAATAAATGCATGGTTTGCCAAAAAAGACTGGCTTGGCGGCGCACCACTTCAACCGCATAAAACAATAAACAAAGCTGAGCTGGCAAGGCAATATCAGCTCAATCAATCTTATTGGGACAAGGCTTTTGCCTTTTTGAAAAATAACGACCTCGAAAAATTAGGCGCAGGCAGGTACGCTATTGATGGCGAAAATGTTTATGCTATGATAACCGAAGCGCCTACCAAAAATTTAGACGATGCAAAATGGGAATCGCACCACAACTATATCGATTTACAGGCGGTGATCAGCGGTGAAGAAAAAATTGGCATGACACCCGTTTCAAAACTCACGGTAACGATGCCTTATGATGCCTCAAAAGATTTAGCCAATTATTCAGGCGATGGGAAATTGTATGATGCTTTTCCTGGTACTTTTTTTCTTTTCTTCCCCGGCGAAGCACACCGCCCCGGCATTACTACAAACGGCAACAAGCCTGATAAAAAGCTTGTTATAAAAATCAGGTACTCAGAATAATCCGTTT
>JAEWJV010000344.1 GCA_023386395.1 Bacteroidota bacterium | reverse complement strand
CACAGGTATATATCATGTTTTTCATTTCCAGCTTCTTCAGGCGTATGTGTGGTAAACACCAAATGCTCTCTGAGCTTTTCAACGCTTTTATATTTCTGTAATAAATAAAACGCAGATGAAATGCCATGCGCTTCATTTAAATGATATAAATCGGGATTGAAATTTAATTCATCTATCAGTTTGGCGCCGCCAATGCCTAGCAGCATAAACTGCGCAACTTTTGTGGAAACATTGGCATCATATAAGCGGTGACAGATGGTTTGAGACACATAATCGTTCTCAGGCAAATCGGTGCTTAATAAGAATAAAGGCGCTGAATTAAATGTTTCGGGATTGAGATAATATGCCTTCACCCAAACAGGCACATCGTGCACTGTTATCTGGAATTTTATGCCTGTATCTTCAAGAAAGCTGTATATTTTTTCCATCCAGGTTACCTGCAGGGTTTGATCCTGGTTGCGGGCCTGGTCGTAATATCCGTATTTCCATAAAATGCCAATGCCTATAAGATTTTGTTTTAGCTCATAAGCACTGCGAAGATGTGAACCTGAAAGAAAGCCCAGGCCGCCGCTGTAAATTTTCAATGGCTGATGTATGGCAAACTCCATTGAGAAATAAGCGACTTTTTTAGAATAACGATCATCTGGTGTATAAGGAACTTTAAAATTTTTAAAATCCATAACTCTGTTGGTTTTTTATAAAAAGCGCCGCAATATAACGTTAAAATGATAAACGTACTTTTTACACAACCGGCAGGTAATTCACGCGCTATCGGGCTTTGCTTTTTTGGCGGGCTTTTTCTTTTTAAAAGTAAAATCGAAGGGGCAGGTTATGCCGCGATGGTTGCCGCAGTTATTTTCTTCTTTTACCGTAACCGCGGTTGTTGTAAACTTAAAACGGATTACACAGGGATCTCCGCTTTCTGTAAAAATGCCATCTTTTTCACCGGTTAAGTTCAATGTGCCTTTTAATTCACCAATACAATCGCTGCCTTTTTCAAAATGCACAAAAAAGAAATAAGAATTTGCATTTTTTCCATCACGTATAGAAATAAAATTCTTTTTATCTTTTATATAATCACCGCTGTATTTGTTGGCAACGGGAAGCGTATCTATCGGGTTAATAATCTCGTTATTCCTTGCCGTGTCTTCATTTGAATCACTTAAAACTTTTGAAAAATTTCCGGCAGACGCACTGTAGGCAAATCCGTTTCTCGTATAAAGGCTCACATTATTAATTACCTTTTCTTTTTTAAGAATAAATGTGGGTTCTGTAGTTATAGAAACACTATGACTATAACCATCTTTTTCATTGGAAACTAATAGCGGAAATGATGAAAGGAATGCATGCTTATCATTCAAAACAAAAACCCCAAGGCTTGTTTGCCGGCTTTCTGAAAAAGTTGCCAGTAAAAAATCTTTATCATTTGCATGGATAATACCAGCCGGGTGAATAACCGTTTTCTCCGCGTTTTTTACAAACCCTTTCAATGCGGTATCAGCAATAAATTGTGTAAAAACAGCAGCACTTATAACCGTTGAATCACCAAAATTTTTCAAAGCGGTGTCGCGGATATAAGCGGGAAGCTTCAGGTTAGGGAATGCTGCAAGAAAATCTTCGGCTTTGATCTTTTCATTGCCGGCGAGGTCTGCTTTACCATGCTTACAGCCATAAAAAAACAAGAAGAAAACGAATAACACGCAGGTTTTCTGCATAGAGGTATTTAATAATTGCATAAACTTATAAAAATCCCGGCACTTTTAAAAACGGAATTAACGTATTCTATATTTCAAAATTTGTGCATAATTATTTGCCGCTATATCTTTGCACATGGCAACAATAAATAAAGACTCAAAAGCAACCCGTTTTTTTGGTGAAGGTTTAACCTTCGATGATGTTCTCCTGATGCCTGCTTACAGCCAGGTTCTGCCCCGGGAAACCAATATTTCAACAAGACTTACAAAATCGCTGAAACTTAATATTCCCATGCTGTCTGCAGCCATGGACACTGTTACAGAAGCGAGCCTTGCTATTGCTCTTGCGAGAGAAGGCGGGCTGGGCATTTTGCATAAAAATATGTCGATTGAAAGACAGGCTGAGCAGGTGAGAAAGGTAAAACGCAGCGAAAGCGGTTTGATTGTTGACCCTATTACGCTTACGCCCGATGCAACCATTGGCGATGTATTAAAGCTGATGAAAGATAATAAGATTGGAGGCATTCCGATTGTTGACAAGAACAATTTTCTCGTTGGTATTCTCACTAATCGCGATTTAAGGTTTGAAACGGATAAGAAAAAAAAGGTTAGTGAGGCTATGACAAAAGAAAACCTTATTACCGCGCCTGATGGCACTGATCTCAAAAAAGCAGAAACCATACTGCATAAATATAAAATTGAAAAGCTGCCAGTTGTAAACAAAGCCGGCAAGCTTACGGGGTTGATTACCTACAGGGATATTTTACAACTCCGCAATTATCCGCACGCTGTTAAAGATGAGTTTGGAAGACTGTTGGTTGGTGCAGCCTTAGGCATTACAAGAGATTTAAATGACCGGGCGGCAGCGCTCGTAAATGTAGGTGTTGACATTGTAACCTTAGACAGTGCCCACGGCCACAGCAAAGGCGTAATTACCGCTTTAAAAGGATTGAAGAAAAACTTTAAAAACCTGCAGGTTATTGCCGGCAATATAGGCACGGCGGCAGGTGCAAAAGCTTTAGCAGACGCAGGCGCTGACGCAGTGAAAGTAGGCATTGGCCCGGGTTCAATTTGCACCACAAGAATTGTGGCAGGTACCGGCGTTCCGCAGCTAACTGCCATTATGGAGGCAGCAGGTGCCTTAAAATCTTCGGGCACACCGTTAATTGCAGATGGCGGCATTCGCTATACAGGCGATATGGTGAAAGCACTGGCTGCCGGTGCTGATACGGTGATGATGGGAAGCATTTTTGCCGGCACGGAAGAAAGCCCCGGCCAAACCATTATTTATGAAGGAAGGAAGTTTAAAGAATATCGTGGCATGGGCAGCATTTCAGCTATGGCGCAAGGCAGCAGCGACCGTTATTTCCAGGATGTGGAAGACGATATTAAAAAGTTTGTGCCGGAAGGCATTGAAGGCCGCGTTGCCTACAAAGGTTTTTTAAGTGAAGTGGTTGCCCAGTTTAACGGCGGTTTGCGTGCTGGTATGGGTTATTGCGGCGCGAAAACAATTGCTGATTTGCAAAAGGCCACCTTCGTGAAAATTACCAATGCAGGCATGCGGGAAAGTCATGCACATGACATTGAAATTACACGGGAAGCGCCTAATTATAGCAGGAAGTAAAAGCGCAGCTTATAGTCCTCCCCACTTGGGGGTGTTGTCACCACCAAGTGGGTTTCATAAAAAATATCATCTTTAATACAATCAAATTTGCTGGTCACAAGACCAAACAAAGGTGTCGGAACTGTACTTAGGCCAGCGTACATTTTGTAAAAAAACCCAGATTAAATAACATTAGATTATCATAATGCGCTTTTAAAGACTGACTAAATAAGACTCACCAGATTTTGAAGCCCTTTCTCTTTTTGGGCATCTTGATTAGGCTCAAATATTATATTAATCAGCATTTCTTGATTTTGATAATCAAATAATTGAATAACTAAATAATCCATACTCCAAAATTGAATAGCTCCAACTTTGAATTTATTTTCAAAAACCACTTCTTGTAGTTC
>JAEWJV010000319.1 GCA_023386395.1 Bacteroidota bacterium | reverse complement strand
GTGCAGAAATGACGCACAATGTTTCTGCAATATTAAAAACAGGAAACAATCATCTTATAATTGATAATATTAGCAATGCGGTTGACAGTAACAGTATCCAGATAAAAGCGCCGTCTTCCGTTACCATTCTTGGCTTTGAATTTTCAAAGAATTACCTGGTAAGCACAACCAAGACGCAGCGCAGGCAACAGCTTGACGATTCATTGCAGCATGTGCAAAATAATATTGACAAGCTTCAGCTTTCCATTACCAATGCAAAAGAATTATTTGATGTTTTAAAAATGAACCGGGATATAAAAGGTGAACAAAATGGTTTAAGCGTATCAGAACTGGAGAAGTTGATGGACTATTATCATTCAAAGTCAACCGAATTGCAAAACACGATTGTCCAATTAACGGAAAAGAAGAACAAAGCGATTGTTCTTGCTGATAAAATAAAGGAACAGATAAATGAAGAAGATAAAAAGAATATAAGCACGGCAGGCCGGTTAACGCTTGAACTGAATGCCGCTATGCCTTTGAAAGCAGATTTTATTATCTCTTACATTGCCCGGAATGCTTACTGGCAGCCGTTTTACGATATGCGTGCAGACAATATCCAGCTTCCGTTAAAGATTTTTTATAAAGCGAAGATTGTTCAAACAACCGGCATTGACTGGAAGCAGGTAAAACTTTCTTTATCAACAGCAACGCCATCTCAAAAAGGGAATACGCCGGAGTTGCAATCATGGTTTTTGGGTTATATTAATCCCTACCAGGGAAATAATCTTAGCCACGCATTAACGGGCAGCGTTGCCGGCATTAAAATTCGCGACACTTCAAATTTGAATGAAGTAGTTGTTGTTGGTTACGGTGCAGAGAAAAAAGACGACCTGGTTGGTAATTATATTGCGCCTAAGCCTGTGTATGTTGTTAATGGCGAAATTGTAAGCGAGGAAGTATTCCGGCAAATTAATCCTAATAGTATTAAAAGCATTGATAAATTAAAATCCGCGGCAGCAAAAAATATGTATGGCAGTGTTGCAGAAGGCGGCGCTACTGTTGTTCAATTAAAGGAAGGCCTGCAGGATTATATAGCCGTGACCGACAAAACGCTAAATGTGAATTTCGATATAGATATTCCTTTTGATGTGCCAACCAATGGGAAAGAACAAACAGCCACCTTGCAAATTGTTGATGCCGGTACTGCATACGAGCATATTGCTGTTCCGAAAATGGATAATGATGTTTACCTCATAGCAAAACTGCAAAACTGGGAAAGGTTAAACCTGCTGCCGGGGGAAGCCAATATAATAATGGAAGGCACTTATGTAGGCAAAACCTATATTAACCCGGAGAAAACTTCAGATTCTCTTAATATAACATTAGGCAATGACAGGCGAGTGGTTATAAACCGAAAAAAGCTTGAAGACTTTAGCAGTGTGAAATTTTTAGGCAGTAACAAGCTTCAGAAGGTTACTTATGAAATTGTAGTAAAAAATAATAAAAAAGAAGCAGTAAATATTGTTGTAAAAGACCAATATCCTTTAAGCACTAATAAAGACATTGAGGTGGAATTAAATGAAACTTCAGGTGCTGTTGCTGATAAAGATAACGGTTCGCTTATGTGGCAAGTAAAGCTTGAGCCCAATGAGTCAAAGACGCTTCGGTTATCTTATTCGATAAAATACCCGAAAGACAAAACGATAAATATTTACTGATCAGTCACTTTTTTCCTTCAAACGATGGTGCATATATTCAGAAGGCATTATACCAAATTGTTTTTCAAAATTCTTGCTGAAAATTTTCGGCGAGCTGTAACCAACGATTTCAGACACTTCATTTATGTTGTAGCCTCCTGCCATTAGTTCAGCCGCTTTCTTTAAACGGGTTAGATTAATGAGGTCGTTGGGTGTGAGGTCGGAAATGGAATTTATTTTGCGGTAAAAAGTTGGCCGGCTCATGTTCATGAACTTTGCAAGCCTGTCAACATCCAGGCCGGTATCCTGCAAATGTTCAATGATGACCTCGTTTACTTTATCTAAAAAGCGTTCATCTGATTTTGTGTGGGCAATGGTTTTCAATGCAACCAGCGGTGAATTGGCAAAGAACTGTTTTATCTTATTACGGTTTGCCAGCAAACTGGCTATTTGTGTTTTTAAATATTTGGGTGAAAATGGTTTTTCTATGTAAACATCTGCGCCCAGTTCAAGGCCCTCAATCTTTGCCTGCATCGTATTTTTAGCCGTTAATAAAACTACCGGCAAATGGCTTAATTCAACGTCGGATTTTATGATGCCGCATAATTCAAAGCCATCCATCACAGGCATCATCACATCGCTTACAATAAGGTCAATCACTTCATTCCTTAAAACATCCAGCGCTGCTTTACCGTTTACCGTTTTTTTTATCGTATATAAATCCTGCAGGTTGCTTTCAATAAAATCAAGAATCTCTGTATTGTCTTCTACTAATAAAACTACCGGCTTCATATTCAACCCCTATTATTTATTGTTGATTGGATGAACCGGCAATGTAAGCACAAATACATTCATCTCTTTTATGCACTTATCCAATACCAGCGTGCCATTATGCATTTCTGCCAGCGAACGGCTCAGCGTTAAACCAATGCCTGTGCCGGCATGATTGGAGGTTTCTTTAAGTCGATAAAAGCTATCGAATATTACTTCTTTATTTTCTTCAGGAATAATAAAGCCGTCGTTAGAACATACTAACTGGTATTTTTCTTTTTTATCATCCGTATAATGCAGGCTAATGGAAACAAATTTTTCTGCATACTTAATGGCATTGTCAATAAGATTGCTGAATATTTTGTTTAAGGCTTCTTCATCAGCATAAGCAGATAAATTTTCAACCAACTCTACGTCGAGCCTGATATTTTTTTGTTCAGCCACCGGTTTAAAGCGTATATAATTATCATACAAAAGGCGGGAGACATCCGTTTTAATAAAACTGAGGTGAAAGCCGTTCATTTCAATTTTCCTGAAATCGAGCAACTGGTTGGCAAGATGCATCAGCCTGTCCGTATTGCGGCTCATCAGTTCAACACTGGTTTTAATCGACGGCACTTCATCAATCTGGTCCATAATATTTTCCATGGGCCCTTTTATCAATGTAAGCGGCGTTTTAATTTCATGGGCCACGTTGGTAAAAAAATTTATCTTGTCTTCATAATTTTCTTTCTCTTTTTCGTAAGCCAGTTTTTCAAGCCTGCGCTGTTGCCTTGCCTTTGAGCGGTTAATAAAAAATTTAACCGTAAAAAATATGACGAGTAAAATCAACACAACATATAGCGCATAAGCCTGCCAGGTTCGCCAGAATGGCGGCAATATTTCAATATCGAGCTTTGCGTAATTATCGGCCGTATTGTTTGCATCCAGCACTTTTACCAGGAAGGTATAATTGCCCGGCGTTAATTCTGTAAAGTATGCTTTTCGGTTGGTGGTAAGATAAGTCCAGCTTTTGTCAAGCCCTTCCATTTTATAAGCATAACCAATAGTGGAAGGTGCATTGTAATTAAGTGCAGCGAAGTCAATGCTGAACGATGACTGATTATGTGCCAGCACAATTTTTTTGGTAAACGTTATAGATTGTTTAAGCGGCGACTTTGTTGAATCTATTGCCAGCTCTTTGTTATACACCTGGAATCCTGTAATATAAACAGGCGGAATAAAATCGTTGTTGATAATAGAATCAGGGTTAAAGCTGATCATGCCTTTAACGCTGCCGAAATACATATTGCCCTTGTCATCTTTACAGGCTGAGCGGTAGTTGAACTGATCTGTTAATAAACCATGCGATTTATTAAATATTTTTACCTCCTTTGTTGAAGGCGTAAATTTTACCAAACCTTTTGATGTGCTTACCCATAAATTATGATGATTGTCTTCAAGAATGGCATACACCACATCTGCCGGCAATCCATCCCTGGAAGTATAAATATGCAGCTCTTTTTTTTCCGGTTTATAAGCGCAAAGCCCGCCTTCCGTGGCAAACCAAACAGTGTTTCCGCTATCGTAATAAATATAGTTTACAATATTGCAGGCAATAACCTGGTTATGATTGATAGAAAAATAATAATGTTCTGCTTCATTAGTTGAAGGATTGTAAATGTAAACCCCATCGCCATAAGTGCCGCCCCATATATTGCCGTTATTGTCTTCACCCAGTGCGCGAAAAAATGCTTTGGGTAATGCAGTGATGCGTTCAAAATTATTTCTGGATGGCAGGTATTTAAATGCGCCTTTATCAGTGGCTGCAATTATTTCACCGGTTTTGGTTTTAAGTAAAGCGCCTATAAAATTGCTGCCAATGTCGGCATTGAGCGTGTTAAAATTATGCAGTCTTTTACCATCGTTATTCAGCAGGTCAAGCCCGTGTAAATATGTGCCTGCCCACACCGTATCATTATAGGCAAGCAGGCTGTGAATGTTAGAATAAGAAACAGTTTGCCTGTTTTTCGCCGGGTTGTAATTAATAAAGTTGCCTGTTGCCGGATTGAATTTATTTAACCCGGCATCTTCGGTTCCTATCCACAACATACCATGATCATCTTCATAAATTTCACTCACAGCATTACCGCTTATAGAGTTCTCATTTACTTTGGGAAAATATTTTTTAAAAATAATATCCTGCTTTGGATAATAATTTACACCACCAAAATAAGTGCCCGCCCAAATGCCGCCTTGTTTATCCATACAAAGCGTTTGCACAATATTGTCTGATAAGGAATAAGGGTCTTCAATCTGCTTTCGCAGGTTATAATAATTGCCGTTGCTGATGTTAAAAATATAAATGCCCGACTGCGTTGCAATCCAGTATTCATCTTTATTAATGGCGATAATATCGCGGACAATGATATCTGTTTTATCTGTATTTAAAGTAAGCAGGTCTTTATAGGTTGATGTTTTTATATCGAATAATTTCAAACCCTGGTTGGAGGTGCCGATTAATAAAGTGCCGTTGCCTGCATCATACAGCGACTGTATCCATTTTGAAACAACATAACCGGAATGACTGAAGAGATCATATTTTTCATCAAAGCTATTATTCACAGTATTATATTTTGCAATAGTGCCCGATGAGGTGGTTACCCATAAACTGCCATCTTTTAAAATATTATAAGCTGTTACTTCTTTATTTATGCTAAATGCACTGGTAACATTTGTCTTTGTATTATGCCGGTACAGCGCATAAAGCGTTATATAATACACATTATCACCAACAACCTTTACAGATTGCACGGAGCCGTTGCCGGCAGGTTCAAATTTTGTAAAGCTCTCCGTCAGCTCATCAAAAACGAATAATCCCTTTTCCGTGCCCACCCAGATTTTTTTATCTGCCGTTTCTGATAAACTCATGATAGCATTGCTGCCAATACTCTTTTTATCTGAAGGATTATTGCGGAAGATTTTATAGGAAAGCCCGTCAAAGCGGTTCAGTCCGTCGCGTGTACCAAACCACATAAAGCCAAGATGGTCCTGCATCACACAAAGCACAGCGTTGTTTGAAAGACCATCTTCAACCTGGTAATGCGTAAAATAATAGGGCTGACTGCGGGCATCAACCAGGAAAAATAACAACACAATAAATGCAAAGCATTTCCTCATACGGCAAATATGCAATGAAAGTGAATTAAATCAATGTCACTCCATCTTTGAATAACCGCAATATGATAAAGGATAATCTTAATTCACATTCACGTATTGGCAGTAACAATTATAATTCTACTGCTAAAAATTCTTTTCCAGATTATGAATGCCAGATTGGCCACAGTTATTAAGCTTAACAACTTTGAGACAAATCAATCCAAACATGAAACAAAAATTCTTCTTTTCCCGGTTATAAATTTTTCTTTTTGCCATAGTTATTATTTACCACTTGTGAGAAAACTGTAACACGCTGTTTTAAAATTGATTGCCATGATTATGATGCATAACTGCTGCCAGCAACTTTCAGACAGGGAACTGCTTGATCTTATAAAAGAAGATAACAAAAAGGCTTTTGAAGAGATATATAACCGTTATTGGAATTTTTTAATGCAACTGGCGCTGAAGCATCTGCAGTCAAAACAAAAAGCGGAAGATACAGTGCAGGAAATCTTTATCAGTTTTTACAACAGGCGCCATGAATTTGAACTGACCGTTTCATTGCGCGCCTATTTCTCACAGGCCTTGAAGTTCAAGGTTATGAACGAGTTCCGGTCGCAGGTGGTAAGAGATACTTATACCAAACATATACGCTATGTATATGCCTGTTCCGGTCATAAAACCTATCATATTTGTGAAACGAAAGAACTGGCTTATCATATAAACCGTTCCATCAATTTATTGCCTGAAAAATGCAGGCAGGCTTTTTTATTAAGCCGCAGTGAAGATCTTTCTTATAAAGATATTTCGGGCCAGTTGAATATTTCTGTAAGCACGGTTGAAAAGCATATAAGCAAAGCGCTGAAGTTTTTAAAAACAAATTTGTGTTTGCAATAGGTTCATGCTGTAAACACTACTTTCTTCTATATCATGACTGCATCTTCACGAAATAAATTCATTGTCATATTCCTTTTTGTTGCCGGCAGCACGTATGCACAAAAACCATTGGTTGAATATGTAAATACATTACAGGGCACTAATTCGAGCTGGGATTTATCTTATGGCAATGTTTATCCAACCATTGCATTGCCATTTCCCATGCATTCATGGTCGCCGCAAACGGGAAAGAACGGTGATGGCTGGAAATATACTTACAATGCAACAGCTATACGGGGTTTCCAGGAAGTGCATCAATGCAGCCCGTGGATGGGCGATTATGGTGTGTTTACTTTAATGCCCGTTACAGGAAAGCTAACGGTGAATGAAGATGAACGTGCTTCATCTTTTAAACATGAAAATGAAATTGCTAAACCGTCTTATTACAAAGTAAAATTTGATAACGGTATTACTACTGAAATAAGTCCTGCGGAACGCGGCGCTTTCATGCGTTTTTCTTTTCCAAAGAATGATGCGTTTATGGTGTTTGATGGTTATACCAAATTCAGCTCCATACAAATAATACCGGAGGAGAAAAAGATTATTGGCTATGTTACCAACGGCACATTTATTCCAAAAGAATTTAAAAACTTTTTTGTTATACAATTTGATCAACCGTTTATTGCTTACGGCACCTGGGAAAATGGACGTATAACCGCAAATAATTTGTTTGATTCAGGGCAGAAGCGCGGCGCTTATATACAATTTAAAAAAGGCGCAAAGGTGAACGTAAAAATTGCTTCATCATACATAAGCCCCGAACAGGCTGCGCTTACGTTAAAGCAGGAGCTTGGCCAATATAAAAAGTTGGAAGAAGCAAAAGCCGCTGCAGATAAAATATGGAATGATTTGTTAGGCCGTGTAAAAGTGGAAGGTGGCACTGAAGAAGAAAAAGCCACCTTTTATTCGTGTTTGTTCAGAGCGAGTTTATTTAGCCATAAGTTTTATGAAATAAAAGAAGATGGCAACCCTTATTACTTCAGCCCGTATGATGCCAAAATTCATGATGGTTATATATATACCGATAACGGTTTCTGGGATACGTTCCGTGCACAATTTCCGTTAAGCAATATTCTTCATCCAACCATGGAAGGCAGGTATATGCAATCGTTATTGGATGCGCAACAGCAATATGGCTTTTTTCCTACATGGTCAAACCCCGGCATGAGCGGCGTAATGGTGGGCAATCACACTATATCATTATTAACCGATGCATGGGTAAAAGGCATCAGAACATTTGATCCTCAAAAAGCATTGGAAGCCTATTTTCATGAAGCCACCAACAAAGGGCCCTGGGGCGGTTCAAACGGGAGGGAAGGCCATGAATACTGGTTCAGCATTGGTTATATTCCTTATAAAGTGGTTAGTGAAAGCGGTGCTAAAACATTGGAATATGCGTATGATGACTGGTGCGCTTATCAGCTGGCAAAACTCACCGGCAATTCATTTTATGAAAATGTTTTTGCCAGGCAAATGTTCAACTATAAAAACATTTTTGATACAACGGTTGGCTTTGTGCGTGGCAGAACAAAAATAGGGGAGTGGGTGCCGAAAAGTTTTGATCCTGCTGAATGGGGCGATCCCTTTACCGAAGGCAATCCCTGGCAATGGACATGGTCTGTATTTCATGATATAAATGGTTTGATACAACTGGTGGGCGGCGAACAAAAATTCAACTCAAAGCTGGATAGTTTATTCACAGCACCGAATGTTGTAAAGTATGGTTCTTATGGCCATGAAATACATGAAATGAAAGAAATGGTATTGCAGGATATTGGCCAGTACGCGCATGGTAATGAGCCGGTGCAGCATGCAGCCTATTTGTATAATTACAGCCGGCAACCCTGGAAATCGCAAAAGCAATTGCGGGAAATAATGGCGAAGATTTATAATGCCGGCCCCAATGGTTTTCCGGGTGATGAAGACCAGGGCGAAACGTCTTCCTGGTATGTACTCAGCGCTTTGGGTTTGTATGGCGTTTGCCCCGGCACGGATCAATATGTTATAGGCAGCCCGGTGTTTAATAAGGTTACGATCACGTTGGAAAATGGTAAGCAGTTTATTATTGAAGCGAATAATAACAGCCATAAAAATGTGTACATACAATCAGCCAAACTTAACGGTGAAAACTATAACCATAATTGGATTACTTATAATGATATAATGAAGGGCGGCACATTGTACTTTGAAATGAGTGATACGCCGGATACAAAACGCGGCATTGATGATGCAGACAAACCGTATTCGGTTTCTGCCACGCAGTCAGACGCTTCAAAAGCGTCAGACCGGTAGCAACAATTTTGACTATGTAACTGCCGAAAAAAATTGCCTATAAGCTTAAAAGAAGTTATTTATTTTTTTCAGTTACCCGCTTTATAAAAAATCAATTTTTAAATCTATTGAACCAGCTAAGCTGTTATTAAAAAATAATTAAGAAATAATCAGCAGCTAATAGCGGTTGCAAAAAAAATGAGTGACTATATACAATAACGATGATATGAAAAGATTATTCTTTGGTGCCATTACTGCCTGCGTATGTTTAATTACAGCCTGCACAAAAGAAAATTTCCTTGATAAAACTGCAACGACTGATCTCGACGAGCAATCTGTATTTTCTGACAGTGCGCGTTCAATGGATTTTCTTTCGAATATTTATGCCAATGCAGATTTCAGTTTTAACCTGTCAAGGTTTAGTAATGCTGCAGGGCTTGATGCAAGCAGCGATGAAGCGGAAGGCCCTTTGTCAGCTACGGTTACAACTTATAACCAGTTTGCATCCGGCGGCGTAACAGCATTCAGTATTGCAACGGATGCATGGAATAATTCCTATACGCAGATAAGGGCCGTAAATCAATATTTAAAACATCTTTCTGTTATTCCATTCCCCGATCATTTAAAAAGCAGGACAAAAGGCGAAGCCGTTTTTTTACGCGCATGGTATTATGCACTTATGCTGAAACATTATGGCGGCGTACCGATTGTGGGCGACACGGTATATACGGAAACTGATAAAATAAACACGGTTAGAGATACGTATGAAGCCTGCGTAAATTATGTAACAGAACAATGTGACCTTGCGGCTTCTTTATTGCCTGCTTCTTATGCCGGCCTTGATTATGGCAGGGTATCAAAAGGCGCAGCGCTTGCCCTGAAAGCAAAAGTGCTGCTGTATGCTGCAAGCC
>JAEWJV010000282.1 GCA_023386395.1 Bacteroidota bacterium | reverse complement strand
TATTACTTTGTCTCTTAAGTTCAGATCCATCTTTACATTTAATTATGCACCAAATATAAATCTTAGCTTAAAGTTGATTGCGTAATCCACAGAAAACAAAGCAATACAATTTTAGCAGTGAGCTTTTTTAACCCCGGGCATAATTTGGTTCATGCCATTGAAGTGATATTTTATATTACTTCAATGGCAGGTTAACCATTGTTTCTTTTTTCATAACCTGAATAAAGGCACGGCCAGCGCCATCCGCTTATCGGGGCAATTAAATACAGCCATAAAATGCTGTATAGCCCAATACTAGTGCGGGGCGCCTATCATTCCGGCTACATATTTTTTCACGCAATTATAGCATTGGCAATGCGATATGTTGGCTTTGGATAACCTGGTACAAATGCGTTCGAGTTGGTAATGTTGATCGTGCAGTTTTTTTCTTTTTGCAGCTTATACATTGCATCTGAAACGATCCGGCTCAGCGTGCCGGGATCTGTTTGAACCCTTGCATTTAAAATAACCGCTGCTTTTACAGCCGGTAATGTTGAAGGGATGGATGGTGCTTGTATTCCAGTATAGCTTATTTTCAGTTGTTGGTTAATGAGTAATTTAAAATGCCCTATAGAAAGTTTATTATTTTTTAATTGCAGGCAAATGTTGTTTGCCAATACAATAGCATCATCAATGGCATTACCATCCGCATCATATATTTCAAATGCAGCATCTAACCAGGCAAGCATTGCTTCACCGGCCCCGTATACATTATAATCGATATTTAATGAAGACAGCTCAACTGGTATATGGTTTGATATGCCGGCCAGCCACTGTGTTGTACTTATCGCATCAGTACCGTTGATATAAATAACATTTTTACCCGGATACTCGTTTTGCAAAAAATTACGCACACCGGTACTCATTTCCTTTGTTGCCAGGTCCGCTTTTGAAACAACAATCGTTTCAGCTTCTTCCAGTTGTTTTTGGTAGATATATTTTACTTCATTTTTAAATAAATCTTTCTTCTCAATAAACAGCATGTGCAACAGGCGCACATCAGCAAAGGTTGAAACAGTTAAATTTATATCTTTCCTGAATTGCAACAAAGGCTTCATTACTGTAGCAACAATATCTGTGCAGGAGCCAACCGATTCAGCAAAAATTATATCAGGATTATTAGTTTGTATAAGTGATTGAATGTTTTCATCCAATGCATTGTAGTTGCAGCAAAAACAACCATTGATTACCTGCCGGTTTGGAATAGAGTTGCTTTCAAAATAACCGGTATCCACGAGCATAATTCCCTGGTCGTTGGCTATTACACCCACTTTTTTGTTTTCTGATTGCAATATTTTGCAAGCGGTTTGAATTGCAGTTGTTTTGCCGCTGCCCAAAAAACCGCTTATTAAATGTAAGTTCATTTAATAGTTTTTGTATAGCAAATGCTTTATAATACTTCGTGTCTTTCAGCCTCCGTGATTGTGATTGAACCAAGGCGCAAAGAAACATTTATGCCGGCGATTCATTTGTATAGCAACTACAGTCATTGTTGCAAATCTTTGTTGTTATTTGTACAGGGTAACCCAGTACTATTTCTTCAGGAAGTGCTTCACGTACATCATCAATAATCACATCAAATTCAAAATCATCATCTGCTTCACTGCTTTCTTTAAAAAGATATATTTTCTTTTTATCACCAGTCTTTAATCCCTTTATTTGTTGTTGAAGCGCAGATAATATTCCTCCCGAGCCATGCAAATAATTTACCGGCACTGTTTGCATGGTATCAGCCAGTATTTCACCATTTCCATTGCGCATAATGTATCGTAAAGCCACTACCCTGTCTTTATCAGCACACAAATTTTCCATCAAGCTTTTTTATTGCCAACAACTGTTTTATCAATATCAATTTTACCGTACAGAACTTTCACAGAGGCCTTGCCTGCTTTAAAATTCACAGTTCCAAAACCTGTTGCGGTTGAAAGGAAAGAAGTAAAGTCGCCAATCTTTGAATCAACATATAATGTTTTATCAACAGCATCATAACGCACGCCGGTTAATGCCTGCAGCATACCATAACTGCTCATAGCACGGGCATACCAATGGCCACATTCATATTCGTTGAAAGGATTGCGTATCCTGCCATCATAACGGCTGCGGCATAGTTGTACAACATCCAAACCTTGCTGTACATGGCCCATTTCCATGAGATGTGCAGCCACCTGGTATTCAATGCCGGTCCATACTTCATCGCTGTAAACAAATGGTAATGATAACTTACCGCCTTTTGGCCATGTGCATAATAAAAGGCCGCCTTCATCGCCTAATGCATATGCAGGCCGCTGCGGATTGGCATGTTCTTTCAATGATGTTTTTAAATTGTGTTTATGAATAGCCAGCAAATGGCTACTTACTTTTTTATCATCAACAAATGTTGGCAATGCACACATACTGCCAATCCAGGCCCCTAAAATGCCATCACTCAAACAGCCTTTGCCGTATTGATATTTCGGCCCTTCCTGTTTTAAAATTTCTATTGCTTCAGCAGAATAACTTCCCCCAAACGATTGCGCTGTTGCCGGATTCTCCGCTTTCAGATTCTTATATTCAATATCCTGGAAAAAATATTCACCGTCAAACAAATTTGTTTCAAGCTGCTCTTTACCTTTCTTATACAAATCTTCATATTGGCTTACATCTTTATTCAAATGTTTGCCCATTAAAATAATAGCTGTTAATGCACCCAGATAAAAAGAGGTTATCATGCCATCAGGCCCCCAAAACTCTATATCATAGGTATTATGATGCGGCTCCTCAATCACACCTTTATTTTTAGGGTCCCAGGTTGCAATGCAATAATCCATGCTTGTTTTTACAACAGGATATATTCTGCGCAGCCAATCATTATCGCCGCTTATGCGCCATTCACGATATACCTTCATAATGCCGCCCAACTGTCCGTCTGATGCTGCATGAAAATCATGCTTTAAAGGACTGATTGGAAGATTCGCCCTGAAGCCCTGGTGGCCTGCTTTATTCTGGTTCTCGCAAAATTCTGTATTGCGCAAAGTTTTTTCAAGCGCAGAAAACAGGTGCGGCATAGCCTGCGCATAATTCCATACATGTGTGCAGGACCCATGACAACAACCGCCATCATCACCGCAACCTTCCCATGCCCATAGCCTGCCATCATATTGGCGCAAAACAGTTGGCGATTTTAATATGGTAAGATTGGCCGCGACTGCTTCCATTACTTCAGGCGGCAGCGTGCTTGCATAAAAAGCTTCCGAAAATAATTTTGATTTTGAATACAAATCATTGTAATTCTTTTTCCAGTAACCGGCCACTTCTTCAACATTTGCAAAGCGGCTGCTGTACCAGGGTTTATAGTTTGATGAAGGACTTTTCTTTCCGTTTGCAACACCCAAATCTTCAGGCGCCGCACAACATCCACTTTCAGGGCTGCAATCTTTCTTTTCGTCTAAAATAATTTCACCAATATGCATCGTTGTTTCCGGGATATACCAAGTCATCATTAATTTAATTGTTTTAGATGCGCCTGCGGCCAATGTAAAAGGCACGAATAAAGATGCGCCCGGTGCATCTTTTTCAACAGGTTCGCTGGTCCTAGTTTTTACATCGTGTACTGTATTCCATGCCATGGTTAAAGGATCCCACCAGCCGCCGCGAAACCAGCAATGATCAACAATTGTATTATTGTCATCTGTAAATACAGCGAAGTTGCCTTCAGTTTCGGGCTTATCTTTCGCAGCGCCCTGTTTCAATATAAATCCATTATTAATGCCAGCAATTTTATTAACTGCGGTATCCGTATTCGCTAAAAAATTTTTTGTATTGAATGAAAAAACAGCTTCAAAACTTTGTGTTGTTTTATTGGTGAAAGTGTATTCCAATGCACCCGCAGGAAGGCTGCTGTTGTCTTCATCTGTTGGAATAAAAGGGCTCCAGCCTTTTACAGAAACCTGCAAAGGAATATCATCATCCTGCAATTGAATTGTTGCAAATGGAAAATGTGTTTTGAATGTTGCATTTTGAAAACGCGGCAAGCCATACGTGGTGCCTGCAGCGCCATTACCTGTTCCTCTTGCACCAAACATCTTCCAGTCTGGCACCTGGCCTTCCAGCACTTTAACGCCATTCTTTAACCCTTTAATGGCAATGGCGGAAAACAGCGAGGGCTCATGATAAATCTCCGGCCTGTTGCGTATGCTCATGTGCGAAATAGCACCAGTGCCTTCGAGGCAGAACATGCCTGCGCCTAAACCACCAACGGGGAATGCAATGCGGTTTAAATATTCACCTGTGTATGGACTGTTATATTTTCTTCCCGTGGACGGTACATTTTTTTGTTCAATGCTTCCCGGCGTTTCAACAATGGTGTCTTCTGCCCTTATGATAGCCGGGCTAACGGCAATGCCTGTTCCGCCAAGTACAACAGACTTTAAAAAAGAACGGCGTTTTTGAAATTTATTCATATCAATTTATTTAATGAATGATAGTTTCTGATGACTTAAGCATTCACCGCTTCTTTCGCGATATTGCTTTCTATATAAGTTCCCAGCCCGAGGTATTTTTTATAACGATGCTGATAAATATCAATTTTATTTTTATCGGGATAATATTCAACATCAAACCCCTGCCCCATTGCCTGCATGGCATCTTCCACCTTACTGTAAACACCGGCAACAGTAGCTGCAAACATAGCCGCACCCAAAGCACATGTCTGCTCCGATTTATTTATTTTGATGGGCATATTCATCACGTCTGCCATCATCTGCATGATGAACGGTGATTTTTTGGCAACCCCACCAATGCCAATTAATCCTTTAACAGGAATATTTTGATTGGTGAAACATTCAACAATTGCCTTCGCACCAAAGCAGGTAGCTTCGGCTAAAGAATAAAATATTTTTATAGCGTCACTGCCTAAATCGAGGCCGGTAACAGTACTTGTTAATAACGCATTTGCATTGGGTGTACGGCGGCCATTGAACCAATCAAGGCTTAATTCATTGTGTTCATGCAAAGGCATCATAGACGCCTGTTGGCTTAACGCGGGAATTATTTTATCGGTTATTGATTTGATCGTGCTTTCATCCAGCACATCCGTTGCAAGGTGCAAAGGCCAGGACAATAAATTTTTGAACCAGGCATATACATCGCCAAATGCAGATTGCCCTGCTTCCATACCAATCATGCCGGGAATAACAGAACCGTTTACCAAACCACAAATACCTTGTACAAATTTACCCTGCATATCTTCCGCAGGCGCTACCAGCATGTCGCAGGTGGAAGTGCCCATTACCTTGCTTAAATAATAAGGCTCAATCTGTCCGCCAACGGCGCCCATGTGTGCATCCATTGCACCAATACCCACAATAACACTGGTTGACAAGCCTAATTTGTCAGTCCATTCCTGTGATAAATTTCCCGCAGATTTATCTGCCGTATAAGTTGTTGATGGAAGTTTGGAAACATAACCGGCAAGCAACGGGTCTAATGAAGTAAAGAAATCTTCCGGCGGAAAACCGTTCCATTCTTCTGCCCACAAACCTTTATGCCCTGCTGTGCAAACACCGTGTTTCATTTCTGAAATATGTTTACCGCCGGTTAATAAAAACGGCATCCAGTCTGCATGTTCCACCCAGTTGTAACAGGCATCTTTTACTTTTTTATTTATACGCAAAATATGCAGCAATTTGCTCCAGTACCATTCAGATGAATAAACGCCGCCTACATATTTTAAGTAGTTTATGTCGAAATTTTTTGCATGATTATTTATCTCTTCCGCTTCCTGTGCAGAAGAATGATCTTTCCATAAAACAAACATAGCATCGGCATCATGCGCAAAACCTTCATGCAATGCTAATGGCGTTCCCGTTTCATCAACCGCCACAGGAGAAGAACCTGTAGTATCTATTGAAATAGCTTTGATGTTATTACGAACATCATCACCTGCTTTTTGCAGGCATTCTTTTATTGTAAACTCCAAGCCTTCAATATAATCCAGCGGATGCTGGCGGAATTCATTCACTTCTGCATTACAATACAACTGTTTTTTCCACCTCGGATATTCAAATGTTGACGCAGCAACTTCAGCCCCGTTATATGTATCTACAATAATGGTGCGTACAGAATCCGTTCCATAATCAACTCCAATAACATAAGCTCTATTCATAAGCAAAATATTCACAACTAATAAACTTCATTTTAATAAGCGATCAATATATCAACATTATCATCAGCCTGCAATGAAATATTATCAAACCTTACAGAAGCCGTATTATCATCGTATGAAAAAATACTTTTAAGAGGTTTATTATTGACAAGCATTTTTATATCCACAGGCTTTTTATCACAATGCAACTGTATTTGTTGCAATGTAAGTTTGCCATACTTTAAAACTATTGAATTTTTTTGTTGATCATTTTGTATATCCTGTTTGATGTTTCCCCATGCTTCGGCTGTTGTAAAAAACCCTTCAAAATATGAAGGCTGAAATTTAGGATTGAAACCAATAATACCTTGCGGGCCATTGTAATAATAATCTTCCAGCGCCAGCATCACACCCCATGAAGCCATTGCCCTTGCATAGTGATCGCCGCACTCAATTTCATTCCATGGATTATGCTTGTCCGGGCTGTATCTTTCATCAACAGCTTTTACAATGGATAAGGCTTCGTCGGTCATATC